>NZ_JAUQTX010000112.1:0-20069 GCF_059803775.1 Azospirillum sp. UFLA03-27
ATGTGTATAAGAGACAGGACCCGACCCCGGCCTCAGCGACCACTGCGCCCGCCCTGCTGGAGGTGCGCAACCTCACCATCAACTACGCCAGCCCGCGCGGCACGCTGCGCGCCGCCAGCGACGTCAGCTTCGCGATCCGGCCGGGCGAGGTCATGGGGCTGGTGGGCGAGTCCGGCTCGGGCAAGAGCACCGTCGCCATGGCCATCCTCGACCTGCTGGGCGAGGCCGGGCGCATCGACGCCGGCGAGATCCTGTTCGAGGGGACCGACCTGCGCCGCCTGTCCGCCGCGCACCGCCGCAGCTTGCGCGGCGACCGCATCGCCGCGGTGTTCCAGGACCCCTTCACCTCGCTGAACCCGGCGCTGACCGTCGGGCGGCAGATCGCCGAGCCGCTGGTCCAGCACAAGGGCTTCACCCCCCGGCAGGCCGCACCCCGGGTGGAGGAGCTGCTGGCCGAGGTCGGCATCCGCGAGCCGCGGCGCATCGCGCAGTCCTACCCGCACCAGCTGTCGGGCGGCATGCAGCAGCGCGTGCTGATCGCCACCGCGCTCGGCTGCGATCCCAAGCTGCTGATCCTCGACGAGCCGACGACGGCGCTCGACGTCACGGTCGAGGCGCGGATCATCGAGTTGCTCGCCGGCCTGTGCGAGAGTCACCATCTGAGCGCCCTGTTCGTTTCCCACAACCTCGGCATCGTCAACCGCATCTGCAACTCGGTCTGCGTCCTCTACGGCAGCGAGGTCGTGGAGACCGGGCGCACCCGCGACGTGCTGGCCCGGCCGGTCCATCCCTACACCAAGGGGCTGGTGGCGGCTTTGCCGCGCATCACCACCGACCGCCGGCACCGCCTGTCCTCGATCCCCGGCACGGTCAGCAAGCTGTCGGGTCCCCCTGACTCCTGCGTCTTCGCGCCGCGCTGTCCGTTCGCCGAGGAGACCTGCCGCCGCCTGCCCCAGGCGTTGCGCGGGGACGCCGCCGGCAACAGCGTGCGCTGCTGGAAGGCCGAAGCCCTGTCCGGCACCCCCTGGCCGGAGGAGTCGACCGCATCCCGGCCGCCGGCGGCGCCGCCGGCCCGCTCCGCCCCGCTGGTGCAGGTCGATGCGCTGCGCAAGGTCTTCGGCGAGCGCCGGTCGATCCTGCCGTGGCTCCGCCGCGACGGCACGGTGGCGGTCGACGACGTCTCCTTCACCATCCGGCGCGGCGAGGTGCTGGGCGTGGTCGGCGAGAGCGGCAGCGGCAAGAGCACGATCGGCCGCTCCCTGCTGGCGCTGATCGAGCCGACCGCCGGCACGGTGCTGTTCGACGGCGCCGACTTCGTCAAGCAGGCCAAGGAGGGCGACCGCGACCTGCGCCGCCGCGCCCAGCTGGTCTTCCAGAATTCCGCCGCCTCGCTCAACCCGCGCAAGACGGTGGGGGCGGCCATGGAGCGCCCGCTCGTCCTCGCCGGCCGCCAGGGCGAGGCGGAGCGCCGGGAGATGATCGCGGCTCTGCTGACCCGCGTCGGCCTGCCCGCCGCCTACGCCGACCGCTACCCGCACGAGTTGAGTGGCGGCGAGCGCCAACGCGTGAACATCGCCCGCGCCCTGGCCACCGACCCGGAATTCGTCGTCTGCGACGAGGCGGTGTCGGCGCTCGACGTCTCGGTGCAGGCCAACATCCTCAATCTGCTGGCCGACCTGCGGGACGAGTTGGGGCTGTCCTACCTGTTCATCACCCACGACATCGCCGTGGTGTCGCACATCGCCGACCGCGTGCTGGTCGTCTATGGCGGCACCATCTGCGAGGAGGGACCGATCGGCCGGGTCCTGCGCCCGCCCTACCACCCCTACACCGAGGCGCTGCTGTCGGCCGTGCCGCGGTTGAGCGGGGCGGAGGACGGGCCGGAGCCGGAACGCATCCTGCTGGAGGACTCCACCGCACCGCCCGGCGGCGGGGGATGCGCCTTCCGCGGCCGCTGCCCGCGCAAGCTCGGCACCATCTGCGACGAGCGCGCGCCACCGGTGCAGACGGCGGCAGACGGCCACCGCATCGCCTGCCACATCCCGCTGGCCGAGTTGGCGGAACGGGCGTCGGTCTTCCCCGAGCTGGCGGCCCTGCACTGACCGCCTAACCCGCAGCCAACCCTTTCCGGGCGGCGTGACGGCCGGGAGCCCTTTCGGCTCCCCGGACACGCCCTCTCCATGCCCGGCGCACCCGTTCACCCAAGAGAGAAACGACCCATGACCACCCACACCCGCATCCGCAAGTTCAACACCAAGAAGACCTATCCCGAGCAGGCGCTGGACAACGACCTCTGCCAGACGGTCGTGGCCCGCGGTGCGATGGTCTTCGTGCGCGGCCAGATCGGCCAGAACCTCGACACCAGCGAGAGCGTGGCCATCGGCGATGCCGCCGGCCAGACCGAGCAGGCCATGAGCAACATCAAGATGCTGCTGGACGAGGCCGGCGCGAAGATGGAGCACATCTGCAAGATCACCGTCTACATCACCGACCCGCGCTACCGCGAGCCGGTCTACCGCACCATCGGCAAGTGGCTGAAGGGCGTCCATCCCGTCTCCACCGGCATCGTCGTCAGCGCCCTGGCGCGGCCGGAGTGGGTGGTGGAGGTCGACGCCATCGCCGTGATCCCCGACGCCGCCTGATTTCCCGCATCACACAGAAGAAATCTGGAACGCCCGCCATGAGCAGCACCCTGACCAATCCACCGCGCCGCGAACTGCAGAGCTTCCTCGACTTCCCCATCTGCACGGATCTCGACCAGCTCGACGGCCACATCGGCATCCTCGGCATCCCCTACGGCGATCCCTACTCGATCGACGAGGTGACCAACGACCAGACCAACGCCCCGACCTGGGTCCGCCGCTACACCGAGCGGGCGTTGCGCCATCTGGAGCGCTGGGACTTCGACATCGGCGGTCCGCTGCTCGGCGGGAAGGACATCAAGGTCGTGGACTGCGGCGACGTGAAGGCGAACCCGCGCGACCTGGACCTGCATTACCGCAACGCCGAGGCGGTGGTGCGGGCGATGCTCGCCAAGGGCATGCTGCCGATCATCATCGGCGGCGACCACGGCATCCCGATCCCGGTGCTGCGCGCCTACGACGATCAGGAACCGATCACGCTCGTGCACATCGACGCGCACCTCGACTGGCGCGACCATGTGAACGGCGCCCGAGGCGGCTATTCCAGCCCGATCCGCCGCGCGGCGGAGATGGACCATGTCGGCCAGATCTTCCAGATCGGCCTGCGCTCCGCCGGAAGCGCCCGGCCGGAGGAAGTCGAGGCGGCCCAGGCCTACGGCGCCGTGCTGATCCCCGACGTGGAACTGCAGGAGGTCGGCATGAAGGCGGTGCTCGACCGCATCCCCGACGGCGGGCGCTACTACCTGACCATCGACGCCGACGGCATGGACCCGACCATCATGCCGGCCGTCAACGGCCCGGCGCCGGGCGGCGTGACCTATCCCCAGATCCGCACGCTGATCCACGGTCTGGTGAAGAAGGGCCGCGTGGTCGGCATGGACATCGTGGAAATCACGCCCAAGAAGGACGTGAACGGCATCACCGCCATCACCGCCGGGCGCATCATCTGCAACCTGATCGGCAAGACCATCCAGGCCGGCTACTTCGACGCCAAGTGAGCGGCGCGGCCTGACGAGGAACGGAGGAGGCCGGCCGACGGCCGCCTCCGTCCTGACGGCAGCGCTGGCTTGTGAAAGACAGCGCTGAATGACCAAGGAAGAAGGACCATACCCGCCATGGGTGCGACGCTGGACATTCTGGAGCGGCTTGTGGCCTTTCCCACGGTCAGCCGCGACAGCAACCTCGACCTCATCCTCTGGGCGAAGGAGCGGCTGGAGGCGGCCGGCGCCACCACGCGGCTGGTGCCGAGCGAGGACGGGCGCAAGGCCAATCTCTTCGCCAGCGTCGGCCCGGTCGACCGTCCGGGCGTCCTGCTGTCCGGACACACCGACGTGGTTCCGGTGGATGGGCAGGCCTGGACCAGCGACCCCTTCCGCCTGACCCGCCGGGCCGGGAATCTCTATGGGCGGGGAACCGCCGACATGAAGGGCTTCGTCGCCGCCGCGATGGCCCTGGCCGAGCGGGCGTCCGGGCGGACGCTCAGCCAGCCCCTTCATCTCGCGCTGTCCTACGACGAGGAGGTCGGCTGCCTGGGCGTGCGCCGCCTGATCGACATGATGGCGGCCCTGCCGGTCCGCCCGCGCTTCTGCATCGTCGGTGAACCCACCCTGATGCAGGTGGTCACGGCCCACAAGGGCAAGACGGCGCTGCGCATCGACTGCCGCGGGGTCGAATGCCATTCCAGCTTGGCGCCGCAAGGGATGAACGCCATTCATATGGCCTGCGACATGCTTACGGGACTGCGCCGTCTGCAGGAGCGGGTGCAGACCGAAGGCCCGCGCGACGCCGATTACGACGTGCCCTGGACCACCATCCACGCCGGTGTCATCCAGGGCGGCAGCGCGCTGAACATCGTGCCCAACCATTGCCGCCTCGACATGGAAATCCGCCACCTGCCGCAGGACCCGGTGGAGCCTCTGCTCGACGCGGTGCGGGCGGAGGCGGCGGCCATCGAAACGCGCGCGCGAAGCGCCTTTCCCGCCGCCGCCGTCGAGGTCGCCGAACTGTCCAGCTATCCGTCGCTCGACACCGACGGGGACTCGGAGGTGGTGTCCTTCGTCAAGGCGCTCACCGGCGGCAACAGCCTGGGCAAGATTTCCTTCGGCACCGAAGGCGGCCTGTTCCAGCAGCGCTTGTCGCTTCCCACCGTCGTCTGCGGCCCCGGCAGCATCGGCGAGGCCCACAAGCCGGACGAGTTCATTGCGGAGGAGCAGTTGGCGGCCTGCGACCGAATGCTGGACCTTCTGCTGACCCGTCTGGCCTGACGAGCTGAGGTTTTCCGCGCGGCCTCCGGTCAGGGGCCGCGCGTCAGCGTGACCGGAGTCGCGTTGGGCGGCCAGAGCGTGTCCGGGTCGACGCCCATCCAGCGGCACAAGGCGTGCCACGTCCCGGCGTGCGCCACGATCAAGGGGGGCTGCCCGTCCGCCGGAATCGGCAACCCGCTCAACGCCGCGGTGACACGGGCCTGGAAGGCGGACAGGCTTTCACCCCCCGGCACCTCCTCGCGCAGGAGATCCCCCGGCACGGCGCCCCCCTCCAGGTCACCCCAGCGCCGCTCCTCCAGACCGGGGACGATGGCCACCGGAAGGCCCAGCGCCACGCCGATGATTCCGGCGGTTTCCAGCGCGCGCCGCTGCGGGCTGGAATGAATGGCCGCGACCGGCCTCCCCTGGGCGGCCAGCGCCGCCGCCGCCGCGTGGGCCTGCGCCCGCCCGCGGTCGGTCAGCGACACATCGCGCGACCCGGCCAGCCAGCCGCCAAGGTTGCTTTCCGTCTCGCCATGCCGGCAGAAAACGACCCGATCCAGCGTGGGACGGCTCATGCCGGGGAACCCTCGGACAGCGCCCCCGTCAGGTCGCCGAAGCGCTCCAGGATGCCGTCGTGGGGAAGGCTGTCGAGCGGCACCCGCGCGTAGCCGTAGCGCAGCACCAGAACCCGCGCCACCCCGGCGGCGCGGGCGGCGGCCACGTCATGCTCGTTGTCGCCGACGAAGACGGTGTCCTCGGGCCGGACATCCATCAGGGCTAGCAGGCCGAGCACCGGCTCCGGCGAGGGCTTGCGGTTGGGGAAGCTGTCGCCGCCGACCACCGCCGTGAAGCGGTCCGCGATGCCCAGGTCGGCGAGCAGCCGCCGGGTCGCCGCCATCGGCTTGTTGGTGCACACCCCCAGTTTCAGCCCGGCCGCGGACAGCGCCGTCAGCGTCTCCGCCACGCCGGGATAGAGCGCGCTGTGGGCGCTGGGATCGGCCTCGTAAATGGCGAGGAAACGGCGGGTGTGGGCCGCCGTCTCCTCCGCTCCGGGCAGGCCGCCGGTGGCGGTCAGGACCCGCTCCACCAGCTTGGCCACCCCGTCGCCGATGAAGGAGCGCACCGCCGGCAGATCGACCGGCGGTCGGCCCAGCTCGGCCAGCAGGGCGTTGGAGGCGTGCATCAGGTCGGCGGCGCTGTCCACCAGCGTGCCGTCAAGGTCGAAGGCGACAGCACGCAAAGACGTGCGGTTGGGAAGGCTGGTCACCGGAGTGCGACTCCTATCGGCGCAGGAAGCGGGCCTTGTCGGCCGCGAGGTCGAGGGTGATCGGGGTGTCGGTCGGCAGCAGCGCGTCGCCGGCTTGGTGCGGGGCATCAACCTGCACCTGCTGCCCCCCGATGTCCACCGCGTAGCGGATCGAGGCGCCCAGGAACTCGCGATGCCGCACCACGCCCATCAGCCGGACATGGCCCGCGCGCGGCGGCCCGCCGTCCTGGCGGATAAACAGGTTCTGCGGCCGGAACATCAGCTTGCCCTCGGCCCCTGGCTCCACACCGTGCGGCAACGGGATCGGCACGCCGCCGCCCATGACGAAGGCCGTCCCACCGTCCACCGCGCGCACCTGCCCTTCCAGCACGTTGGCGGTGCCGAGGAAGCCGGCGACGAACAGGTTGGCCGGGTGGTCGTACAGCTCCTGCGGGGTGCCGACCTGCTGAACGATGCCGTCCTCCATCACCGCGATGCGGTCGCAGATGGTGTTGGCCTCCTCCTGGTCGTGGGTGACGAAGATGGTGGTCAGCCCCAGCTTGCGCTGAAGGCTCAGCAGCTCCTGGCGCATCTGCACGCGCAGCTTGGCGTCGAGGTTCGACAGCGGCTCGTCCAGGAGCAGCACCTTCGGCTCGATCACAATGGTGCGGGCAAGCGCGACGCGCTGCTGCTGGCCGCCCGAAAGCTGCGACGGGCGGCGGTCGGCCAGATGCTTCAGCCCGACGAGATCGAGCGCCGCGTCCACCCGCCGCTCGATCTCCGCGCGCGGCACGCGCCGCTCCTCCAGCCCGAAGGCGACGTTGCGGCGCACTGTCATGTGCGGCCACAGCGCGTAGCTCTGGAACACCATGCCGACGTCGCGCTTGTGAGCCGGCAGGGACGAGATGTCGCGCCCGCCGATCGTCACCGCCCCGCGCTGCGCCGTGTTGAAGCCGGCGATCAGCCGCAGCAGCGTGGTCTTGCCGCAGCCCGACGGGCCGAGGAAGGCGAAGAACTCGCCCGGCTTGATGTCGAGATGGATGTCCTTCAGCACGCGGTGGCTGCCGTAGGACAGGTCCACGCCGTCGATGCGGACGCCGACGCTCTCCATCCCGGCGGCCAGGGAGGTGGGGGAGAATTGATGGTTCATGGTGGCGGTTCCCCTCAATGGTCCTGGCCGCGCTCGCGCCGGCCCCGCTCGATGATGACGTGCGACAGGTAGGTGCCCAGCCCGACGATGACGACGGCGAAGACGCCCAGCGCCGCCCCCGGGCCGCGCCCGGCCGCCGACTGCATGTAGACGTAGAGGCCGTAGGCCAGCGGCGCGTCGCTCTGCGAATGGACCAGCATGATCGTCGCCGACAGCTCGACCGCCGCGGTGGCGAAGCTGGTGACGAAGCCGGCCAGGATGCCGCCGGACATCAGCGGCACGACCACCCGGCTGATGGTGCGCAGCTTGGTGGCGCCCAGATTCTCGGCCGCCTCCTCCAGCGAATTGCTGACCTGCTGCAGGGCCGCGGTGCAGGCGCGCAGCGCGTAGGGCAGGCGGCGGATCGCCAGCGCGAAGACCAGAATCAGCCAGAATCCCGACAGCGGCTGCCCGGTGAAGGGCATGGGCACGTCGTAGAAGCTGCGCAGATAGCCGATGCCCAGCACCACGCCCGGCACCGCCAGCGCCGCCATGGCGATGTAGTCCAGCCATTGCCGGCCCGGCAGCTTGCTGCGCAGCACCAGATAGGCGATGGCCGTGCCGATCACCACGTCGAGCAGTGCCGCCAGCGAGGCGTAGAGCAGCGTGTTGGTGATGTACTGACCGCTTTCCAGGAAGACCGTCCCGTAATGCTTCATCGTGAAGGCGTCGGGGAACGGGCTGAAGGACCAGATCGTCGCGAAGGACAGCAGCGTCAGGCCGATGTGCGGCGCCAGCACCAGCACCAGGATCAGCAGAACGACCGCGTAGGCCGCCACCAGCTCCAGCGGCTTCATGCGCCGCCGCGCCAGCCCGCCGCCGCCGCGCTGGACGGTCGCGTAGTCCTTGCCCTTCATCGCCAGCGCCGACACCCAGAGGGCGAGCAGCGAGCAGACGCTCAGCACCACCGAGATCACGTAGCCCATCGGGTCGGCGATGCCGATGGAGGAGATGCGCAGGTAGGCCTGCGGCGCCAGCATGTCGTTGACGTTGAGCAGCAGCGGCGTGCCGAGGTCGTCGAACACCTTGATGAAGACCAGCGACGCGCCGGCGACGTAGCCCGGCATGGCCAGCGGGAAGACGATGCGGCGGAACAGCCGGAAGCCGTGGCAGCCCAGGTTCTGCGCCGATTCCTCCATCGCCCGGTCGATGTTCTTCAGGCTGGCCGACAGGTTGATGAGGATGAACGGGAAATAGTGGATGCTCTGCACGAAGATGACGCCGTTCAGCCCCTCCATGAACGGAATGGAGATGCCGAAATGGTCGCGCAGCAGCAGATTGACCGTTCCGTTGCGCCCGAACAGGAGCTGCATCGCCACCGCACCGATGAAGGGCGGCATGATCAGCGGGATGATGCCCAGGCTCTGGATCAGCACGGCACCGCGGAACTCGAACCGCGTCGTCAGATAGGCCAGCGGCAGGGCCAGCGCGCTCGCCACCACCACCGACATCGCGGAGACGTAGAAGGAGTTCCAGAACGACCGCATGAACAGGTCGTTGCGGAAGAAGTCGGCGAAGTTGATCAGCGTGAAGGACCCGGTCGTCTTGTCCTGGAAGGCGACGAAGATGACCTGGACGACCGGCACGACGAGGAACAGCAGCAGGAACAGCGCGATCAGCACAGCCGCCACCGCCGGCCCCGGCCGCACGCGCGCGATGCTTTCGCGCGTGAGCGCAAGAGACGTCATGGTTCAGCCCAATGGTATCAGGGGAGAAGGCGAGGCGGGGCGCCCGCGTGGGGCGCCCCTCCCGTCACGCGCGGGTCAGCGGGCCAGCGCCAGGGCCTCTTCGGCCTTCTTGCGGGCGGCGGCGTAGTTGTCCTTGGCGAAGGCGGCCCACTTCTGCTCGACCTGGGCCTGACGCTCCGGCACGGCGTCGGTGGCGCTCTTGCGTTCCACCGTGAAGGCGCCGGAGAGCTGCGGGTCGGCGGCCTCCTGGGCGGTCACCGGCATGGCGGCGACGAGGTCGCGCGCCTCGGCCAGCAGCGCCTTGCCCTTGTCGTTGGGCTTCTTGGCCAGCGCGGCGTCGGCCTGATGGATGGCGCGGGTCGCCGCCTTCAGCCCGTCGAGCTGGAAGGTGATGAGCTGGTCGAACAGCGCGTCCACCACGTTGTAGCGGGCTTGCGACACCTCGACGTCGAAGTTCACCTGCGAGCCCAGCGAGGTGTCCTTGAACGGGTTCGGGTAGTCGGCCGGGGCCTTGGCGTAGGTCGCCGGGTTGACCGGCAGGCGGCGGATGGCCGGCTGCAACAGGACCTCCTGGCCCTGCGGCGACAGGATGAAGTCGACGAAGGTCTCGGCGGCGGCCTTGTTGGGGGCGTTCTTCACGATGCCGATGTTGGCCGGCACGATGGTGGTGACCGTCGGATAGACGAACTCCACCGGGAAGCCAGAGGCCTGGGACGATAGCGCGAAGAAGTCGATCACGATGCCGATGCCGAAGCTGCCGGAGTTCACGCCGTCCGGCACGCCGAAGCTGCGCTCGGTGATGGTACGGTAGTTGCCGGCGATCTCCTTGTTGGTCCGCCAGCCCTTCTCCCAGCCCTCGCCTTGGAGGATGGTCTCGATGGTCAGGTGCGTGGTGCCGGAGCGCGACGGGGCGGAGATGGCGACGTGGTCGTAATAGACCGGCTTGGCGAGGTCCGACCACTCCTTGGGGGCCGGCAGCTCGTTGGCCTTCATGTAGCGGCTGTTCCACATGATGCCGTAGCCCGAGGCGGCGAAGCCGGCGTACATGCCCTCGGGATCGTTGATCGGGTAGGCGCCGACCTTCTCCGGAATGCCCTCGACCTTCGGCTTGTAGGCTTGCAGCAGGTTGGCGCCCTTCAGGACCTCAAAGGCGTCGGGGGCGGAGGCCCAGAACAGGTCGGTGCCGTTGTTCGACGCCGTCTCCTGGAGATACTTTACGCCCGCGTTGGTGTTGCGGTTCAGAACCTCGAGCGTGACCTTCGGATAGGCCTTCTGGAAGGCCTGCTGGAAGGCGCTGGTCAGGTCCTTCGGGAAGGAGGTGACGACGACCAGCTTGCCCGACGGGTCCTGGGCGAAGGCGGCGGTGCTGGAAGCGAGCAGGACGGCCAGGGCGGCCGCGACGCCGTGCAGCGTGCGAGACATAGGTATGGTTCCTCCCAGTGTTTTTCTGCGCGTTCTTTCAGCAATCCGCGTGCCAGACCGTTCGCAAGCGAATTCATTGGGATCGCGCCCGAAGGATGGGTAAAGCCGGTAACATCGGGCGGTTGCGATGGGTAACGGCGGGAACAGGGAGGCCCGGCCCCAGGGCCTCGTCATCTTGGATCGGAGATCAGCCCCGCACGGCGGCAAAGCCCGGCAACGAAGAAGGCGACGCCGCGGCCAAAAGCGTTACCGCCTTCCAGGGTATCCAGCCTCTCCTTGAATGGGTTTGTGCGGCGCATCGGTGATCGAGAAAAATATTTAAAACAAAAACCAATGAAACAGGCCCCACAAACCGCTGATAACAAACAATAGAACTCACCCATCTAATTAAAACACAATCGTATTCCCAAAAATATTGTCATTTATGGAGCAGATTTGCGCACCTTGACCACCGATCCAGATTGCTATTTCACTTGACGATCTTCCCTGTAATCGATGCGCGCACAAAATGAACTTTTGAAGGAATTCCCATGTCATGGCTCCACTCGATCGTCAATCAATCCCCGGAAATCGCGTTATTTCTCGCCCTGGCCGGCGGCTATTGGATCGGAAAATTTCAATTCGGTAAATTTCAGCTTGGCGGTGTCGCCGGATCATTGCTGGTCGCCGTGGTGATCAGCCAGATTGGCGTATCGGTCGACAACGGCGTCAAAGCGGTTCTGTTTGCTTTGTTCATTTACGCGGTCGGCTTTGAAAGCGGACCGAAGTTCTTTCAATCGCTGGGCCGGCAGTCGATCCGCGAAATCGTCCTGGCGGCGGTTCTCGCAATCAGCGGTCTGGTCACCGTCGTGATCATGGCCCGCCTGACCGGCCTCGACAAAGGTCTGGCGGCGGGCATCGCGTCCGGTGGGCTGACCCAGTCGGCGATCATCGGCACGGCCAGCTCGGCCATCGGCAAGCTCGGGCTGCCGGCGGAGGAGGTGCAGCGCCTCCAGGGCAATGTCGCGGTCGGCTATGCCGTCACCTACATCTTCGGGTCGTTCGGCGCCATCCTGGTCTGCGTCAATCTGTTGCCCTGGATCATGAAGCGCGGCATCCGCGACGACGCCATAAAGGCGGAAACCGCGATGCTGGCCGGCGCCCATTTCCTGGCGCGGGGCGAGGAATACGCCATGCCGCCCCTGGTCGGGCGCCTCTACCGCATCGAGCGGGCGGCCGGGCGGACGGTGGCGCAGATCGAGGCGGACTCCGCCGACGGTCCGGTCAGCGTGGAACGGGTGAAACGCAAGAACGCGCTGATCGGGTTGCAGCCGGACCTGCGGCTGGAGGCCGGGGACGTCGTGCTGCTGGTCGGGAGGCGGTCCGGGGTGGTCGGCCTTGCCGACACGCTCGGCCCGGAGCTTCAGTCCTCGCAGGGCATGGACCTCATCATGCTGGTGCGCGACGTCGCCATCACCAACCCCGCCTTCGTGCACCGCACCGTCGCCGAAATCCGCAAGCTGTCCTCCGCCAACCTGTACCACGGCGTCTATGTGACCGGCCTCAAGCGGAGCGACCGGCCGCTGCCGCTCGCCCCCGACACGGTGATTGAGGCCGGCGACGTCGTCACGCTCTACGGCACCGCCGAGGACGTGCAGCGCGTCGCCACGTCGGTGGGGACGGAGGTCATCGCGAGCGACAAGACCGACTTCATCTACCACGGGCTGGGGCTGGCGCTGGGCCTGCTCGTCGGTCTGGCCGTCATCCGCATCGGCGACATCCCGCTGACGCTGGGCAGCGGCGGCGGCGCCCTGCTGGCCGGGCTGCTGTTCGGCTGGTACCGCACCCGCAACCTCGCCATCGGCAACATGCCGACGCCGGCCTCCACGCTGCTGCGCGACCTGGGTCTGGCCGGCTTCGTCGCCGTGGTCGGCCTGCAATCGGGCCGGCAGGCGGTCAGCACCGTGGTCGAAAGCGGGTTGAGCATCTTCCTGGTCGGCGTGGTCGTGACGCTGGTGCCGATGATCATCACCCTGTTCGTCGGGCGCTACCTGCTGCACTACGACAACGCGGCCATCTTCGCCGGCGCGCTCGCCGGATCGCGGAGCGCCAACCCCGCCTTCGGCGAGGTGCTCGACAAGGCTGGCAACTCCATCCCGACCGTTCCCTTCGCCATCACCTACGCGCTGGCGAACGTCTTCCTGACCCTGCTGGGGCCGCTGGTGGTGGCCTTCGTGTAATCCAGACGAGGAGTTCCCCTGATGGACTCGATCGATTACAGCCGATACGCGAAGCTCAGTCCCTTCGAACTGAAGGACGAATTGATCAAGCTCGCCTCTGGCCGCGAAAACCGGCTGATGCTGAACGCGGGGCGCGGAAACCCGAACTTCCTGGCGACCCTGCCGCGTCGGGCCTTCTTCCGGCTGGGTCTGTTCGCCGTCGCCGAGGCCGAGTTGTCCTTCTCCTACATGCCGAACGGCGTCGGCGGCCTGCCGCGGATCGAGGGCATCGAGGGCCGGTTCGAACGCTACGTTTCGGAACACCGCGACCAGGAGGGCGTGGTGTTTCTCGGCCGCGCGCTGAGCTATGTGCGCGACCAGCTCGGCCTGTCGGGCTCCGGCTTCCTGCACGAGATGGTGGAGGGGGTGCTGGGGGCGAACTACCCGGTGCCGCCGCGCATGCTGGCGATCAGCGAGGACGTCGTCCGGCATTATCTGGTGAAGGAGATGGTCGGCGGCTTCCTGCCGCCCGGCAGCGTCGATCTGTTCGCGGTCGAGGGCGGCACCGCGGCGATGACCTACATTTTCAATTCGATGAAGCAGAACGGGCTGGTCGAGCGGGGCGACAAGGTCGCCATCGGCCTGCCGGTCTTCACACCCTACATCGAAATCCCGGAACTCGACGAGTACGGGTTGACGGAGGTCGCCATCAACGCCGATCCGACCAAGGGCTGGCAGTATCCGGACTCCGAACTGGACAAGCTGAAGGACCCGGCGGTCAAGGTGTTCTTCTGCGTCAACCCCAGCAACCCGCCCTCGGTCAAGATGGACGACCGCAGCCTCGACCGCATCGCCGCCATCGTGAAGACCGAGCGCAAGGACCTGATCATCTTGACGGACGATGTCTACGGGACCTTCGCCGACGATTTCCGGTCGCTGTTCGCCGTCTGCCCCGAGAACACCATGCTGGTCTATTCCTTCTCGAAATATTTCGGAGCGACGGGATGGCGACTGGGCGTGATCGCCACGCACAAGCAGAACGTCTGCGACCAGCGGATCGCCGGCCTGCCGGAGGAACGGAAGGCGGCGCTTGATCGCCGGTACGGCTCGCTGGTGCCGGACGCGCGTGGCCTGCGCTTCGTCGACCGGCTGGTCGCCGACAGCCGCACCGTGGCGCTGAACCACACCGCCGGACTGTCCACGCCGCAGCAGGTGCAGATGGTGCTGTTCTCCCTGTTCGCCCTGATGGACGAGCAGGACGGCTACAAGGCCGAGCTGAAGAAGGTCATCCGCCGGCGTGAAGCCGCCCTGTACCGCGAGTTGGGCCTGCCGACGCAGCCCAACCCGAACGCGGTGGACTACTACACCCTCCTCGATCTGGAGGAGATCGCGCTCAAGCTCTACGGCCCGGACTACGCTGCCTGGGTGAAAGCGAACTTCGTTCCGAACGATCTGCTGTTCCGCATCGCCGCGGAGACCGGCATCGTCCTGTTGCCGGGCAAGGGCTTCGGCACCCAGCAGCCGGCCGCCCGCGTCTCGCTGGCCAATCTGAACGAGTACGAGTACGCGGCGATCGGGCGCTCGTTGCGCGGGATGGCCGACCAGTCCTACGAGGAGTTCAAAACGCAACGGCAGGACGGGAAGACACCGGACGGCAAGACGAAGCCCAACTGACCGCCCTGGCCCACCCTCATTCCTCGGTGAAGTCGCCGCGCTGGAGGCCGTGGTGGCGCATCTTCAGGTACAGGGTCTTGCGGGTGATGCCCAGCTTGTCCGCCGTCTCGCCGACCCGCCCGCCGCAGCGGGCCAGCGCGTCCTCGATGAACTGCTTCTCGATGCGGTCCATCTGCTCGGCCAGGGGTTCGATCCCGCTGCCGCCCGCCCCGGTCACAGCTCCGCCCGCCAGACCATCTCCCAGGCCCAGGGCCATGCGCTCGGCGACGTTGCGCAGCTCGCGGACGTTGCCCGGCCAGCCATGGGCGGCCAGACGGGCCAACGCCGCCGCGTCCACCGGCGGCGCCGGGCGGCGGGCGCGGGCCGAGGCGGCGTCGAGGAAATGGCGCAGCAGCAGCGGCACATCTTCCCGCCGCTCGCGCAGGGGCGGGAGCGGGACGGTCACCACGTTCAGGCGGTAGTAGAGATCCTCGCGGAACTTGCCCTCCCCGGCCAGCCGCAGCAGATCGACCTTGGTGGCGGCGACCACGCGCAGGTCCAGCGGGATCGGCCGGTTGCCGCCGACCCGCTCGATCACCCGCTCCTGCAGCACACGCAGCAGCTTGACTTGGAGATGCATCGGCATGCTCTCGATCTCGTCGAGGAACAGCGTGCCGCCGTCGGCGTGTTCCAGCTTGCCGATGCGCCGCCCCTGCGCGCCGGTGAAGGCGCCGGGCTCGTGGCCGAACAGCTCGCTCTCGATGATGGTATCGGGCAGGGCGCCGCAGTTCAGGGCGACGAAGTTGCCGGACCGCCGCCGCCCGGCATCGTGCAGGCTGCGGGCGACCAATTCCTTGCCCGTTCCGGTTTCGCCGAACAGCAGGACGTCCACCTCCGCGTCGGCCAGCCCGGCCACGGCGGCGCGCAGCCGTTCGATGGCGGACGAGCGGCCGATGATGCGCGCCTCCAGCGAGCCGCCGCCGGCCAGCTGCGCCCGCAGGCTGCGGTTCTCCAGCACCAGCCGCCGGTGCTCCAGCGCGCGGCGCACCACCTCGACCAGATGGCCGGGCTCGGCCGGCTTCTCGATGAAGTCGTAGGCGCCCCCGCGCACCGCGCGCATTGCCATGGCGATGTCGCCGTGGCCGGTGACCAGCACCACCGGCACCTCCGGATCGGCGGTGCGCACCCGGTCCAGCAGGGCGAAGCCGTCCAGTCCGGGCATGCGCACGTCGGTCACCACCACGCCCAGCCAGGACGGGCCGAGCCGGTCCAGGGCGTTTTCGGGCTGGGTCGTCGCCTCCACCGCGAAGCCTTCCAGCTCCAGCGTCTGGCGGCTGGCATCCAGCACCTCGTCGTCGTCGTCGATCAGAAGAACGGTCATGCGATGTCGCTCAGGCACGGGTCAGGGTCAGCAGGAAGGCGGTTCCGCCGGGGCCGCTCTCGGCCACCGACAGGGCACCGCCAAAGTCCCGCACGATGTTGTAGGAGATCGAGAGGCCGAGGCCGAGCCCCGTGCCCACCGGCTTGGTCGTGAAGAAGGGGTCGAACACCTGCCCGGCCACCGCGTCCGGGATGCCGGGGCCGCTGTCGCGCACCGTGATGCGGACGGTCCCCTCCGCCGCCTCCGCGGCGATGGCGACGCGGCGCTGCGGGGCGTCGGCCACGGCGTCCAGCGCGTTGCTCAGCAGGTTGACCAGCACCTGCTCCAGCCGGACCTCCTCAGCGCGGACGCGCAGCGGCTCACCCTCCGGCAGTTCCACAGCCAGCTCCACGGACTCCTCGCGCAGCCGGTCGCCGAACAGGGAGAGCGCGCCCTGCACCACCGGCGCCAGCTCCACCGCACCCAACCGGGTGTCGGGACGGCGGGCGAAGCGCTTCAAATGGTTGGTGATGTTGGCCATGCGGGCGGTCAGATCGGCGATCTTGCTGAGGTTGCCCTCCGCCTCCGCGACCCGCCCGAGCGTGATCAGCTTGCGCCCGTTGTGGGCGTAGGAGCGGATGGCCGACAGCGGCTGATTCAGCTCGTGCCCCACCCCGGCGGCCAGCTGGCCCAGCGCCGCCAGCTTGCCGGCCTGCACCAGCTCCGCCTGGGTGTCGCGCAGGTCGCGCTCGGCGCGCTGGTGCTCGGCGATGGACCGCTCCAGCCGCGCGTTGATGGTGCGCAGATCGGCGGTGCGCTCCGCCACCGTGCGTTCCAGAAGCTGCTGCGCCTCCACCCGCTCCGTCATGTCCGTCAGGGTGACGATGAAGCGCTGCTGCTGGCGCCGCCGGAAAGGGCGGATACCGATCTGGACCGGCACCGGGCGACCGTTCGGCCGCCGTCCGGCGGTCAGGATGGAGAGGGACGGTGCCGCGTCGTCGGGCGCCTCGCGGGCCTCGCGGAAGAAGTCCTCCACGCGTCGCGCGCCGGCGGGGTCCAGCCGGTCCGCCAGACGTCCGTCCGCACTGCCCTCCGGCGCGGCGATCAGGGCGGCGGCCAGCGGGTTGACGAACTCGATCACCCCGTCGGCGTCGGTGGTCGCCAGCCCGGCCTGGGCGTTGTCGATGATGGCCTGGGCGTTGGCCTCCTCCACAGCGATGGCGGTGTCTCGGAAGACCAGCAGGGCCGCGGCCATCTGCGACAGCTCGTCGTTGCCGCCCAGCGGGATGTCCGCCTTCAGGTTGCCCGCGGCAATCTCGTGCGCCGCGCTGCCCAGCCGCGTCAGGCGGGAGATGATGCTGCGGTTGACGTACAGCCAAGCCACCAGCACCGCCACCAGCAGACTGACCAGCGCGCTGGCCAGAAGGGCCGACCGCCCCTCGGCGATGGCCTCCGCCGAACGGGCGGCGGCGGCGCGCGAGGTGGTTTCCACCGACTGCACCTGTTGGGCGATCAGGCCGTTCAACCGGGCCACCAGCGTCCGGTTCTCGGCCAGCAGTCCCTGCCCGTGGTCGGCCGCGGCCAGCTCCGCCCGGCGCAGGTCCGGGACGCTGCCCTCGCCGCGGGTCAGCTCCAGCAGGCGGGCAACCACTTGCCCCAGCGACACGCCGTCCGCCCAGTCCTTCAGCGTGGCAAGGTCATGTTGCAACCGGTCGGCCGTTTCCTCCAGGAATCCCGCGTTGTCGTCCAGCGCCTCGGTGGTGGCGAGAGTCGCGGCCCGCGCGATCAGCCCGACCGCGAGGTTGCCGTTCGCGCCGATCTGAAGCACCGCCTCGCTGCGCCGGCTTTCCTCGCGCAGCACGCGGACCGCTTCGGCGGAGCGGGTGCCGGTTTCCACGGAGCCCAGCGCGCTTTGGATGTTGAAGCGGGCGTCGGCGACCAGCGGCTCGATCTCGTCGAGGAAGTCGGCGTGCATCCAGCGCAACCGCTCGATGCTTTCCTGGTTGCGGCGGGCCAATGCCAGCCGGTGCCGCACAGTCGCGTCGAGGTCGGTCAGGTTGTGGCCGAGCGCGTCGACCATCGGGCGCAATCCGGGGACGCCGCGCTCCCCCTCCGCCGCGAGCAGGCGCAGCGCGGCGAGCCGGCGGCCCAGAGCGTCGCGGATGGTGCCCAACTCCTGCTCCGTCCGGGCGTTGGCGAGGATCGGCGCGGTGGCGATGATGCTGCCGCCCTCCTCCGCCAGGCGCGCGGCGAGTCCCAAAGCCGGCAGATGGCTCTCCGCGAACTCGTCCAGCGTGCCGCCCAGCCGGTCGTAGGACAGCCAGCCCAGCCCGCAGGCGACCACCGACAGCGCCGCCACCGCGACGAAGGCCAGCAGCAGCCGCGCCCGGATGCCAAACCGCACGGGACCGGGAGCCTGCCCGGCGACGGCGTCCGCGCTCACGGCCAGACCCCTTCGCCGCCGGCCACGCGCAGGATGATCAGCGCGCGCTCCGCCAGGGCGAGCGCCTCGTCCAGCCGTTGCAGGGAGAAGGTGCGCCATGCGGCTTCCTGTTCCGCCTGCCGGCTTGACACGGGAAGGCCACGCGCCGGGCGGCGCAACGCCATGGAGAAGGCGGGGTCGGTGGCCTCCGCCGCGGAGACCGGGACCGCGGTGGCCGCCGCACGCGCGGCGCGCAGCAGGTCCGCCGCGACCGGTTCATGATTTGCGGAACCGTAGAGCGCGTGCAGGCGCGTCTCTCCCTCGTGGATCAGCTGCCAGACCCGATTCAGCGTTTTGACCCGGAAGGTCACCAACTCGTCGAACAGCAGGTTGACCAGCTCGTATCGGGCGCCGGACAGGGCGCGGTCGAACAGGAACAGGTCGTCCCCCGTCTCCGTCCGGTAGGGGTCGGGATAGCCGGCGGGGGCTGCGGCGTAGGCATCGGGCCGCACCGGCAGCCGCTGGATGTCCGGGCGGACGAGCAGCGCCTGACCGGCCGGGGACAGCAGGAAGTCGATGAAGGCGCGCGCTCCGTCCGGGTTCGGCGCGCCGCGCAGCAGTGCCACGCTGGCGGGAAGGAACAGGCTGTCGGCGGGATAGGCGAAGCGCAGATCGTCCTCCTCCAACCCGGCGGACTGTCCAAGGAAATCGATGCTCAGCCCGACGCCGAAGCGCCCCTTGGCGATGCCGTCCACCACGCCGTAGCTGCGCGCCGTCACGGTGGCGAGATTCCCGGCGATCTCCAGCCAGGTCGCCCATCCGCGTTCCCATCCCTGCATCTGCAGCACGGTTTCGACCATCAGATGCATGGTGCCGGAGCGCGACGGGGCGGTGATGCCGAGATGCCGGGCATAGATGGGGTGGCGAAGATCCTCCCACCGCTTCGGCGTCGGCAGGCCGTGCCGGTCGAGATAACGCGGGTTCCACAGCAGCCCATAGCCCGACAGCGCAAAACCGAGATAGGCCCCGTCCGGATCGTTAATGGGCTGGTTCCCGATGGTCGGGGGTGCTCCCGTTGGCGGCGGGGCGACCGGCTCCAGACGCTTGGCCGCTTTCAGCACCTCGAAGGCGTCGGGAGCGGACGCCCAGAAGACGTCGACGCCACCGTCGCTCCGCTCCTGCAACTGGCTGATCGCCGCGGTGGTCTTCGTGTTGACGATGCGCAGGCGCCAATCCGGGTGGGTCGCCTCGAACGCTTCCCGCACAGGTTCGTAAAAGGCCGCGGGAAAGGATGTCAGCACGGTGACGGCGGCATCCGTGTCCTGCCCCACCGCGATACCCGGCGGCAGAAACGGGACCAGTAAAAGAGCGGCAGCGAGGTGCCCAGCAAAAGCACGCAATCCAATCATGATGGGGGACACTGTGCGGGGCGCTCTGTCCTTTTGTCCAACGGTTTGGTTCGCCCTGCGCCGGCCATGTGCCAACGGTGGCCAGGGCGGGTCTTCGTCGTCTCTGGCGCCTCTCCTCCCGGGTCGGGCGCTGCCGGGGGCTTTCACGATGGAGGCAGCCATGATCAAGCCACCCAGCACGAAGGAGGTGCGCTCCTTCATATCCGCCTTGAAGCGGGAGAAAAACCTTGAAGTCCATCGCCGACAATACCGGCTTCGGATCGGTGAGGCGTTCCGGAGCCAGCCCCTGTCGCGTCGCAGGCTGCGCAGCGTGGGAAGCGGCTTGATGAAGGGCTCTGATCGGGAAGGGCCTGGAAACGCGAAAGGCCGGTCCCGAGTGGGAACCGGCCTTGGCGAACAGGTGATTTGGTTGCGGGGGCAGGATTTGAACCTGCGACCTTCAGGTTATGAGCCTGACGAGCTACCGGGCTGCTCCACCCCGCGGGTGTTGGGCTGCTGGGAACCGGCAGTGCGACGACGATTGTCAAGTGTGTTTGAAACCCATCCATCCAAGTCCTTGATGGCTTGGCGTGTGCCGTGGTGACCTGGCGGCGA
>NZ_JAUQTX010000113.1:0-19939 GCF_059803775.1 Azospirillum sp. UFLA03-27
GCGTATAATCGTCGGCAGCGTCAGATGTGTATAAGAGACAGCTGCGCGTTCCGCCGCCGCGAAACCCGCCGCCCGAACCCAATCCGCCGAGAAGGCCGGGCAGGAGTTCGAGGCGCTGATGGTCGGGCAGATGCTGGAGTCGATGTTCGCCGGTGTGGAGACCGGCAGCGCCTTCGGCGGCGGCCAGGGCGAGCGGACGTGGCGCAGCTTCATGCTCCAGGAATACGGCAAGGCCATCGCCGAGGCCGGCACGCTGGGGATCGGCCGCATGGTCGAGGCCGACGTGGCCCGCCTCTACGGCCAGACGAGCGAAGGAACCAAGGGATGAGCCGCCGCTTCAAGGACCTGATCCGCGAATTCGCCCCCGACACCAAGCCGGAGGCGGACGCCGCCCCCGTCGCCGCCGCGGAACCCGAGATCCCCGCGCTGGCCGACGGGCCGACCGCCGTCGTGATGACGGAGTTCCTCGACACGGTGGCCGAACTGAGCGTCCTGCTCGACGAGGAGACGGCGGCGCTCGCCGCCGGCGATCTGGAGGGGCTGGAGGGCTACGCCCGGCGCAAGCAGGCGATGGCCGACCGTCTGGGCGGCATCATGACCCAGGCGCAGTCGGGCACGCTGCGGCTGAACGACGATCTGCGCGCGATGATCCTGGAGCGGGTGGAGCGGCTGGACCGCGCCATCAACGACAACGCGGCGGGGCTGGTCGCCATGCGCAAGGCCGTGCTGTCGATCAACCGCAGCCTTCTTGTGGCCTTGGAAAAGGCGGCCAGCGACGGCCTCTACGCCCCCTCCGGCCATGCGGTGCGCCCGGTCGAGCTGTCGGCGTCGGGCCTGAACGCGGAGCTGTAATCTCCGCCGATGCCAAGGGTTCCGCCGCCGGATGCGGGCCGCTATAGTCCGCCGTCCGCTTGGCCGCATCCTCCCGAGGCTTCCGCATGCCCGCAACCGACCGCGCCGGCTCCCCGTCGCTCGCCGTTTTCACCCATGGCGAGCTGATCGGCGACGCGCTCATCAAGATTCCCTTCGTGCGCGCCCTGCGGGGGCTGTTCCCGGATCACCGGATCACCTGGATCACCACCGAAGGCACCCATCTGGCGACCACGCTGCGCCCGATGATGGACGGGCTGATCGACGAGTTCCGCGCCGACACCGGCATCGGGCGGAGCCCGCTCGGCCTGCTGAAGCCGATGCCCATCCGCGAGCGCTTTTCCCTGGTGCTGGACACCCAGGCGCTGCCCTGGCGGACGCTGCTGGCGCGACGGTTGAAGCACGACGTGTTCGTCTCGGCCTGCGCCGGCTACCGCCTGTCGGACCGCCGCCCACCGCCCGGCTACAAGGAGCCGCGGCATGTGCTGGACCGCCTGTTCGACCTGCTGGAGGTCGCCGGCGGGCGCCGTCCGCCGCTGGACATGGCCGTGCCCATCCCGGCCGAGGCCGAGGCCGAGGCGCGCGCCGTCCTGCCCGATGGGCCGAACTACGTCGCCATCGCGCCGGGGGCGGGCAAGCGCGTGAAGTGCTGGCCGCTGGACCGCTTCGTGGAACTGGCCCGCGCCCAGGTCGCCGATGGGCGGGTGCCGGTCTTCATCCTCGGCCCGGCGGAGTTGGACTGGCTGCCCGAGCTGCGCGCCGCGGTGCCGCAGGCGCTGTTCCCGCTCCAGGACGCCGAACCGGCGGAGCCGCGCTATTCCCCGGTGCGCACCATCGCGCTGACCCGGCGCTGCGCGGCGGCGGTCGCCAACGACAGCGGGACCAGCCACCTGTTCGGCCTCGCCGACGTGCCGCTGCTGACCCTCTACGGTCCGACCATCGCGGAGAAGCTGCGCCCCAAGGTGACGCGGGGCGCGGTGCTGACCGCCGCCGCCTTCGGCGGCCGCGAGATGGAGCGCATTCCCGCCGATGCGGCGATCCGGGAGGTCGAGGCGCTGATCCGTTCCTGAACCACCCTCGGCTTTCGTTCAGCCGGCCGTCCTCACTCGGCAAACCCGCCGGCGGAGAATTCCAGGGCCAAAGCCCCCGCTCGCCTGTTATGGTTGCGGGAGGCCTCTCGCACCACGGGGTCCGGGCATGGAAGACAAGCTGATTGCCTACATCGGCCGGTTGAAGGAGCAGATCGCCACCCTGCGCTCCGCCGACTTCACCACCCCGGAGGAGCGGGTGTCGTGTGAGGCCGTGGCCGACAGCCTGGAACTGGTCGTGCGCGAGTTGACGGACCTCATCGAGATCCGCTGACCCGTGCCACGCCGCGAAAAACGTCCGTGACGGCGCCTCACGCCGGCTCGTAGAAGCGTGCCAGTTCGCACGCCGGGACCGGGCGCCCGATCAGATAGCCCTGGAGCTGGTTGCAGGACTCGTTCTTCAGCAGGGTCCGCTGCTCCTCCGTCTCCACGCCCTCCGCCGTGACGGCGATGTCCAGACTCTTCGCGAGGGCCAGGATGGTGCGGATGATCGACAGGGACTCGCGGTTCTCCGCCATCAGCTGAACGAAGGATCGGTCGATCTTCAGCTTGTCGAAGGTGAATTTCTGAAGGTAGCTGAGGCTGGAATAGCCTGTGCCGAAATCGTCCAGGGCGATGCGCACCCCCGCGGCCTTCAGGGCGGTCAGCGCCGCCAGGGCACGTTCGGTGTCGTCGATCATCACCCCCTCGGTCACCTCGATCTCCAGCCGGTGCGCCGGCATTCCCTCCTCCTCCAGGATGCCGAGGATCGTGGCCGGAAGGTCGGAGTGGCGGAACTGGACCGGCGACAGGTTCACCGCCACCTTGACCGGGTCCGGCCAGTTCCGGGCGTCCCGGCAGGCGGTGCGCAGCACGAACTCGCCGAGCTGCATCACCAGCCCGCTCTCCTCGGCCAGCGGCACGAACTCCGACGGCGGAATCATGCCGCGCTCCGGATGCTTCCAGCGCACCAGCGCCTCGAAGCCCAGGATGCGGTGCGTCCGGCAATCCTCCAGCGGCTGGTAATGGACGCTGAGCGCGCCGTCGCTCAGCGCTTGGCGCAGGTCGCGCTCCAGGCCACGGCGGGCCTGCAGCCGCTCGTCCATTTCCGCCTCGAAGAAGCGGAAGGTGCCCCGCCCCTCCGACTTGGCGCGGTAGAGGGCGGTGTCGGCGTGCTGGAGCAGCGCTTCCGCCCCGGTGCCGTCCTGCGGGAACAGGGCGATGCCGACGCTCGTCCCGACCACCATCCGCTGGCCGTCCAGCTCGGCGGGCACGCCCAGCGCCTTGACCAGACGGTCGGCCAGGGCCAGCGCCTCGCCCGGCTGGGCGATGCGGTGCAGAACGGCGAACTCGTCGCCGCTTAGCCGCGCCACTGTGTCGTGGCTGGGCACCGCCTCCAGCATGCGGCGCGCCATCTCCTGCAGCAGCCGGTCGCCCGCCGGGTGGCCCAGCAGGTCGTTCACCGCCTTGAAGCGGTCGAGATCCAGATAGAGCACCGCCACCCCGGTGCGCGCCCGCCCCGCGCTGGCCAGCGCGCCGTTCAGCCGGTCGAGGAACAGGGAGCGGTTCGGCAGGCCGGTCAGCAGGTCGTGATGGGCCATATGGCGGATGCGCTCCTCCGCCCGCTTGCGCTCGCGGATGTCGCGCACGGCGACGACACGGGCAGGACGGCCCTCGTGCGTGATGTCCTGTCCGTGCGCCTCGACCATCACCAGGGTGCCGTCGTCGTGCAGCAGGTCCAGCTCCACCCGCTCGGAGGAGGGCTGGGCCAGCTTGCGCTCGATGTCGGAGCGGCGGTTCTGCACCACGAAGCGCAGCATGGACTGGCCGATAAAATCCGCCTGCGGTTTGCCCAGCAGTTCCGCCATGGCGCGGTTGACGTCGAGGATCACGCCGTCGCGGTGGATCACGATGCCTTCCGTGGTGGCGTCGGCGAGCTGGCGGAACCGCTCCTCGCTGGCGCGCAGCCGGGCCGCCTCGTGCGCCGTCCTGGCGGCCAGCCGCTGGTCGACGATGGCCCCGGCAAGGCCCAGCGCCATCACCACCGTGGCCGTTACCGCGATGGCGACCGCCAGCAGGCCCGGCTCCATGATCTGGTCGGACATGTCGTGCAGCGGGTCGGGGATCAGCGTGACGCCGGCCATGCCGGTGAAATGCAGCCCGCAGATGCCCAGCGCCAGCAGGGCCGCGCCGGCCGCCAGCCCCTTCAGCGACCCGATCCGCAGGGCGGCGGTGAAGCCCGCTCCGCCCAGCAGGACGCCCAGGCCCAGGGCCACCGCGACGTAAGCCGGGTCGTAATGCAGGTTGGCCGGCACCTGGAGCGCCGCCATGCCGGTGAAATGCATGGCCGTCGCCGCGGCCCCGGCGATGGCGCCGCCCAGCGGGGCGGCCAGCCGCCCGCCGCCGATGGCGTGGCGGATGCCCACCGCGGCGCCGCCGATGGCGATCAGGATCGACAGGACCGTCAGGCCGACGTCGTAGCCCATGGGCAGGCTGGTCCGGAAGGCCAGCATGGCGATGAAATGGGTCGCCCACACGCCGCCGCCGGTCGCCGTCGCGGCACCGGCCAGCCAGCCCCAGCGCGCCCGTCCCGCCACCGCGGCCGCGCGGCGGGCCAGGTTCAGGGACACCCAGGCACCGAATCCACAGACCGCCCCCGCCAGCAGCACGAGCCACAAATCGTGCTGCTGGGTTATGCAGGCATACACACGCATCATCCGGCGTTCATCCCGTTCCGGCGGCTCGACGCCGCTTGATCCGATTACCTTAATCTTTTGGTACGTTAATAATCCTTTTTCGGATCCGTCCGGAGCGCGGAATCGGCATGCGCAAGTTGCGCGGACGCTACAGTCGGTAGCGCAGCGCGTCGACCAGGGCGGCCAGAGCCGGCGGGATCTGCCGGCGGCTGGGGTAGTAGAGGTAATAGCCGGGAAACGGTGTGCACCAATCGTCCAGCACGCGGACCAGCCGCCCGGCGGCGACGTGCTCCGCCACCTCGTCCTCGAAGATGTAGGCCAGCCCCCGCCCATCCAGAACGGCGGCCATGATGACGTCCATGTCGTTGGACACCAGCGATCCGGTCACCCGGACGTTCACCGGATGGCCGTCCTCCTCGAATTCCCACACATAGACGGCGCCGGACGTGGTGAAGCGGTAGTTGATACAGTCGTGCCCGGCCAGATCCTGCGGGGCGCAGGGCACCGGACGCTGCGCGAAATAGGCAGGCGCGCCGACGATGGCCGCCCGGATGTCCGGGCCGATGCGCACCGCGATCATGTCCTTTTCGAGTTGCTCGCCCAGCCGGACCCCGGCGTCGAAGCGGCTTGCCACGATGTCGGTCAGGCTGCTGTCGATGGACAGCTCCACCTGCACCTCCGGATAGTCGGCGAGGAAGCGCGACAGCACGGGCCACAGCACCCGGACGGCGGCGTGCTTGCCGGTGGTGATGCGCAACGTGCCGGCGGGCTTCTCGCGCAGTTCCCCCACCGCCGCCAGCCCGGCGGCGATGTCGTCCAGTGCCGGCCGCAGGGTGCGCAGCAGCCGCTGCCCGGCCTCCGTCGTGGACACGCTGCGGGTCGTCCGGGCCAGCAGGCGCAGGCCCAGCCGGTCCTCCAGCGCCTTCATGGCGTGGCTGAGCGCGGATTGGGACATGCCCAGCCGGGCCGCCGCCCGCGTGAAGCTCCCCTCCTCCGCCACGACGGCGAAGGCCGCCAGATCGCTGAGGTCGTTCCGGTTCATTCATGCACCACGTTCATAAGCCCAAGCGGATTGTACCGGCTATTCGTCTCGCGGCGAAGCGGTTAGGATGCTCGTGGTTACGCTTGCGGGCCAAACGAACGGATAGGGCGGTCGCTTCCGCGGAAGACCAACTCCCACACTGGGATGTTTGCCACACCCGCCGAACGGGACCACACTGCACACGGTCTTTTCGAAGCTGGGCTTCACGCAAGAATTGCCCGCCGAAGGCCCGCACCATAATACCCGACAGGCAGAGTCGAGAGACAGGGATCATCCGATGATTCGTTTGAACATCAACGGGCAGGACCGGGACGTCGACGTGCCCGGCGACATGCCGCTTCTGTGGGTCCTGCGGGACGAGCTGAACCTGACCGGCACCAAGTTCGGCTGCGGCATCGCCCAGTGCGGCGCCTGCACCGTCCATATGGACGGCACGCCGATCCGCGCCTGCCAGACCCCGGCGGAATCCGCAGCCGGCACCAAGATCACCACGATCGAGGGCGTGTCTGGCACGGTCGCCCAGGCCGTCCAGGCATCCTGGCAGAAGTTGGACGTGGTGCAGTGCGGCTACTGCCAGTCCGGCCAGATCATGAGCGCCGTGGCCCTGCTGACCGACAACCGCAACCCCACGGACGACGACATCGACGCGGCGATGGACGGCAACGTCTGCCGCTGCGCCACCTATCCGCGCATCCGCGCGGCCATCAAGGACGCCGCCAAGGCGATGGGGGCCTGAGCCATGCTGAACCAGCTCATCAAGCAGGCGGCGGCGGACGTCGCCTCCCCCTCGCGCCGCGGCTTCCTCAAGGGGGCCGGCGGCGCGCTGGTTCTCGGCGCCATGCTGCCCCGGACCGGTTTCGCCAGCGAGACTGCCGCCCCCAAGGTCGTCGGCCCGGCCGACCCGCGCCCGCAGGCCTTCATCCGCATCGCCGCCGACGACACGGTCACCGTGCTGGTCAAGCATCTGGACAAGGGCCAGGGCATCATGACCGGCCTGACCACCATCGTCGCGGAGGAGCTTGACGCCGACTGGGCGCAGATGCGGGGCGCCTTCGCCCCGGCGGACGGCGCGCTCTACGCCAACCACTTCTTCGGCATCCAGGGCACCGGCGGCTCCACCGCGGTCGCCAACAGCTGGGACGAGCTGCGCATGGCCGGCGCCGCCGCCCGCGCCATGCTGGTCGCCACCGCCGCGGCGCGCTGGTCGGTCCCGGTCTCGTCCGTCACGGTCGAGCAGGGCGTCGTCCGCCACGCCGCCTCCAACCGCAGCGCCCGCTTCGGCGAGTTGGCGGAGGACGCGGCGAAGCTGCCCGTCCCGCAGAACGTCGCGCTGAAGGACGCCAAGGACTACAAACTCATCGGCAACCCGTCGCTGCACCGGCTGGACCATGTGTCCAAGACCGATGGCACGGCGATCTTCGCCATGGACATCCGCCGCCCCGGCCAGGTGACGGCGGTTCTCGCCCGCTCCCCCCGCTTCGGCGGCACGGTGAAGTCGGTGGACGCCGCCGCGGCGAAGCAGGTGCCGGGTGTCCTGGAGGTGCTGACCCTGCCGATCGGCGTCGCGGTCGTCGCCAGGAACACCTGGGCCGCCATGAAGGGCCGCGAGGCGCTGACGGTGGAGTGGGACGACGCTAAGGCGGAGATGCGCGGCACTGAGGAGATGCTCGCCGACTACCGCAAGCTGGCCGACCAGCCGGGCAATGTGGCCACCGACACCGGCGACACGGCGAAGGCCCTGGCCAGCGCCGCCAAGGTGGTGGAGGCGGAGTTCGTCTTCCCCTATCTCGCCCACGCCCCGATGGAGCCGTTGAACGCGACCGTGGAGCTGACTCCGGACGGCGGCTGCACCATCTGGGCCGGCTCCCAGTTCCAGGGGGTGGAGCAGAAGGTCGCCGCCGGCATCCTCGGCTGCAAGCCGGAACAGGTGGTCATCAACACCGTCTGGGCGGGCGGCAGCTTCGGCCGCCGCGCCACCCCGGACGCCGACTACATCGCGGAGGCGGTGACCATCGCCAAGGCCTATGGCGGCAAGGCGCCGGTCCATCTGGTGTGGACGCGCGAGGACGACATCCGCGGCGGCCGCTACCGCCCGCTGTTCCTGCACAAGGTGAAGGCTGGCCTGGACGCCTCCGGCACGCTGGTGGCGTGGCGGCAGAGCATCGTCGGGCAGAGCTTCATGATCGGCACCCTGTTCGAAGGCTTCATGGTCAAGAACGGCGTGGACGCGACGGCGGTCGAGGGCGCCTCGGACATGGCCTACGCGGTGCCGAACCTGCATGTCGACCTGCACTCCCCGCCGTCGCCGGTCACCACCCTGTGGTGGCGCTCGGTCGGCCACACCCACACCGCCTACGCCAAGGAGGTGATGATCGACGAGCTGGCCGCGGCGGCGGGCAAGGACCCGGTGGCCTTCCGGCTGGAGATGCTGAAGGATCACCCGCGCCTCCAGGGCGTGTTGAAGCTGGCGGCCGAAAAGGCCGGCTGGGGCCAGCCGCTGCCCAAGGGCAAGGGCCGCGGCATCGCCGTGCATGAAAGCTTCAGCAGCTTCGTCGCCCACGTCGCGGAGGTCTCCGTGGACGAGCAGGGCCGCGTGACCATCGACCGTGTGGTCTGTGCGGTGGATTGCGGGCAGGTCGTGAACCCCAACATCGTCGAGGCTCAGGTCTCCGGCGGCACCGGCTGGGCCATCGGCCACGCGCTGCGCGACGAGATCACGCTGACCGGCGGGCTGGTGGACCAGAGCAACTTCGACGCCTACCAGCCGCTCCGCAACTCGGAGATGCCGCCGATCGAGGTTCACATCCTCCCCTCCACGGCCCGTCCGACCGGCGTCGGCGAACCCGGCGTGCCGACCGCGGCCCCGGCGGTCGCCAACGCGGTCTTCGCCGCCACCGGCAAGCGGCTGCATCACCTGCCCTTCACCCGCTCCGGCATGGTGTAACGACGGCGCAGAACAGGGCAGGCCGGGGCGTTTTTCCCCCGGCCTGTCTGCCCTGTCCTGCCCGTATGACGTTTTTGCTGCAAATTCATGACGCCCGGCGTTAAGAGGAAACGGCAGAACCGACCGAGAGAACCGTTTCCATGCTGCTGCTGCGCGCCATCCGCTCCATGATGCCGAAGGAAGAGCGGGTCATTGAGCAATTCATCGAGCAGGCCCGGCACATCGTCGACGCCTCCGCCGCCCTGGAAGCCGTCATGCAGGCCGGTCCGGAGGAGCGCGCCGACCGTACCGCGACGCTGAAGCGGATCGAGAAGGACGCCGACCGCGTTGCCAAGGACGCCGGGCGCGGGTTGCACCGCGCCTTCATCACCCCCTTCGACCGGTCGGAGATCCAGGCGCTGATCAACGCGCTGGATGATTGCATCGACCTGATGGACGAGGTGCCGCGCCTCGCCGCGCTCTACGGCATCGAGACCTTCGACGACCGGATGATGCGCATGGCGGCGATCGGCCGCCGCCAAGCGGCCCTGCTGTCCGAGGTCATGCCGCTGCTGACCAAAATCTCCGTACACGCCGACCGCATCCTGCACATCTGCGGCCAGATCTCCGACCTGGAGGACGAGGCCGACGAGATCCTGCGCGACGCCATGAAGTCCCTGATCGCCGAGCGTCCGGAGATGATCGACTTCCTGGGCCGCCGCGAGGTCTACGAACTGCTGGAAGCCGTCACCGACCGCTGCGACGACGTGGGCGACCTCATCGAAGGGATCACCCTGGATCAGGCGTAAGGGCGGTTCTCGCCCACGGGCGGGGGAGCGAAAGCCGCTCCCCGCTCACATCCGGCTCAAACCTGGGCCATGCCGCCGTCGGCGAACAGCTCCACGCCATTGACGAAGCTGCTGTCGTCGGACGCCAGGAAGACAGCGGCCCTGGCGATTTCGTCGGGATCGCCGACGCGGCCCAGCGGCACCTGCGCCGCCAGATAATCCACCAGCCCCTGCTGCTGCGCCGCGTCCGGACCGGCCAGCTCGACCAGACCCGGCGTGCGGATCGGGCCGGGGCTGAGCGTGTTGACGCGGATGCCGCGGTCCTTCAGGTCCAGGATCCAGCTGCGGGCGAAGTTGCGCACCGCCGCCTTGCTGGCGCTGTAGACGCTGAAGGCCGCCGTGCCCATGCTGCCGGCGGTGGACCCGGCGAGGATCACCGACGCGCCCCGGCCGAGCAGCGGCAGCGCCTTCTGCACGGTGAACAGCACGCCCTTCACATTGCGGTTGAACGTGTCCTCATACTGCTCCTCGGTGATGGCGCCCAGCGGCAGCATGCCGCCGCCGCCGGCGTTGGCGTACAGCACGTCGAGACGGCCCGCCTCGCTCTGGATCCGGGCATAGAGCCGATCGAGATCGGCCAGATTGGACGAGTCGGCCTGCACCCCCGTCGCCGTGCCGCCGGCGTCCCGGATCGCCGCGACCGCGGCCTCCAGTTCGGATCGGCGGCGGCCGGTGAGGTAGACGGCCGCACCTTCGGCGGCGAAGCGCTTGGCCGCGGCAAGGCCGATGCCGCTGGTGGCGCCGGTGACGAGGGCGATCTTGCCGTCGAGCTTGCGTGACATCGGAAGTCTCCTTGGGACTGGGTTGTTCGCTGGAGACAAAGCTATCGACGGCAGATAGACACCGAAATAGAAACGACTGAAAACCATCGTTGCAGGATTGGCGATGTCGAAACTGCCGGATTTCGAAGGCTTGGCGATGTTCGCCAAAGTGGTGGAGGAGCGCTCCTTCGCCGGTGCGGCCCGCGCCATGGGCGTGTCGGTCGCCACGGTGTCGCGCGCGGTCGGCCGGCTGGAGGAGCGGTTGGGCGGACGGCTGTTCAACCGCTCCTCGCGCCGGCTGGCCTTGACCGATTTCGGCCATTCCCTGGCCGAGCGCGCGATGCGCCTTTACGACGAGGCGGAGGCGGCCGAGAACGCGGCGCGCGAACTGTCCAGCCGCCCGCGCGGTCTGATCCGTCTGGCGGTGCCGATGTCGTTCGGGTTGCGCTGGGTGGCGCCCCTGCTGCCGGACTTCTTCCGTCTCTATCCGGAGATTTCCATCGACCTGCATTTGAGCGACGCGACCGTCGATCTGGTGGGCGAAGGCTTCGACGCCGCGCTGCGGATCGCCGTGCTTCCGGACAGCTCGCTGGTGGCCCGGCGGCTGTGCCCCATCGCTCCCGTCGTCCTTGCCGCTCCCGGCTACATCGCCCGCCACGGCCTGCCCCGGCATCCGCGTGACCTGAAGGACCATCATTGCCTGGGCTACGCGTACCGGCGGCGCCAGGACATCTGGCACTTCACCAACGGCGCCGGCGAGGAGGAGAGCGTGACTCCGTCCGGCCCGCTGCGCGTCACCAACGCCGACGCCCTGGTGCCGATGCTGCTGGAGGGTTTGGCGATCGCCGAACTGCCGGAGTTCATGGCCGCGGAGCATGTGGCGGACGGGCGGCTGACCGCCATTCTGACCGACTGGTCGCTGCCGAAAGGCGGGCTCTACTTCGTTACTCCGTCGGCCCGCACACGTCCGGCGAAGGTCGGGGTCCTGGCCGACTTTCTCATCGAGCGCCTGTCGGAGCCGGTGTGGCGGCGGACCGTCGGCCTGGGCAAAGACTAACACGCCCCGGTTATGGTTAACGGTACATAAACCAATTCACGGCTAATTTCGAAGCATCGCCGCTCCGATCCCGAGAGATTGCCGCCGTGAAGCTGCGCCTCGTCACCGCCGCCGCCCTTTGCGCCTTTCTCGCGATCCCGGGGGGCATGACCACCGGACGGAGCGCGCAGGCCGCAGGCGACTCCACCCCCTACGGCCACAGCACGGAGGCTGAGGAGGTCGACCGCTTCCTGCGGGCGCTGCGCACCATCCGCGGCCAGTATGTCGAGCCGCTGACCGACCGCGAGCTGGTGGACATCGCCATCAAGGCCATGGCCGGGCGGGACCGCTACTCCGCCTATCTGGACGACGGTGAATACCGGCAGTTGCAGGCGTCGAACGACGGCGCCTTCGCCGGGCTGGGCATCCGCTACGAGGCCCACGGCACCCGCGTCCGCATCGCCGAGACCGTTCCCGAGTCTCCGGCGGAGGCCGCCGGGCTGCGCTCCGGCGACGTGATCCTGGCGGTGGACCAGCAGCCGGTCGGCGGGGCGGAGCTGGCAACCGTCAAGCAGATGCTGAGCGGGCCGGAAGGGGCGGCGGTATCTCTGACCGTCCTGCGCGTCGGGACGCCGGACCCCTTCGACGTCAGCGTGGTCCGCGGCAAGCTGCGCATCCCCTCGGTCCGGCTGGCCGCCGTCGGGGCGGTGGGCTACATCCGTATAAGCCGCTTCGACCGCCAGACCGCCACCGGGGTCAGCACGGCCATCCGCTCGCTGCGGGAGCGGATCGGGCCGGACATCGGCGGCTTCATCATCGATGTGCGCGACAATCCCGGCGGGCTGGTGCAGGCGAGCGTCCGCGTTGCCGACGCCTTCCTCGACAAGGGAACGATCCTGACCGCCCGTGGTCCCGGGCGCGGGGCGGACAAGACCTACACCGCCACCCCCGGCGACGAGACGGACGGCCTGCCGCTGGTGGTGCTGGTCAACGCGAAATCCGCCTCCGCCGCGGAAATCCTGACCGGGGCGCTGAAGGACCACCGGCGCGCCACGGTGATCGGCACGACGACCTTCGGCAAGGGGATCATCCAGAGCGTCATCCCCTTCGACAGCGGGGCGCTGAAACTGACCACGGCGCGCTACTACACGCCGTCGGGGCAGTCCATTCACCAGATCGGCATCCAGCCCGACGAGACCATCGCGGAGCCGGCCGCGGAGGACGGGCAATCCGCCCCGCCGTCCAACGGCATCCCCAACGCGGCCAACGATCAGGCCTTCGCCCGCGCGTTGTCCATTCTCCGCTCCCGCTGACCGGTATTTCGCCGACGGATCAGAAGATCACCTCGCCAGCCAGCAGGGCGAGGACCAGGAAGACCAGGAAGATGATCAGCGCGATCCCGAAGAGGATCTTCGCGACTCCCGCGGTGGCCGATGACACGTTGGTGAAGCCGAGCGCGCCGGCGACCAGAGACACCACGAAAAAGATCAACGCCCATTTCAGCATGGACCGCTCCTGCGCGTTCTGAAACCCAGCCGGCACGTCCGGCAGGGTAGGAACCTCGCGGACCGCCGCAGGTTCCAGCGCAGGCCGGTCAGGCTCTCCCTATTCGCTCGGGTCCGGAATTCCGCGGGATGGCCGCGCCGTTGCGGGTTACCACCCGGTGCCGGAGCGGTTCGGCAGGGATTGGCGCGTCATGCCCTGGTCCATGCCGGACTCGTTGGGCGACCGTGTGCGGCTTTGCGGCTCGCTCACGCTCGACCCGCTATAGGGGCCGGAGCTGGAACTGGTCGCGTTCGGGTTGACGTTCGGCTCGTCCACACCCTGGCTGCCGGACGTGCCACCACCCGTGAGTCCGCTGCCGGAGCCGCCGCTGTTCATCCCGCCGCTGCCCGTTCCGCCGCCGTCCATACCCGAACAGGCGGCCAGAAGCATCGCGGCCGACGCCGCGATCATCAGATTGCGCATGACGCACTCCCTCAGGCTGATGTCTTGAAGGTACAGCCCTTCTCAACGGACTCCGCCCGGGAGGGTTCCGATTTCGGAGGCCCGGGCGGCAACGGGCGTTTCAGCGTCCGGCGGCTTGGCGGCGCAGGGCCTTCATCTCGTCGAACCGGGCGGAGACGTCGCGCATGACCGCCGCCATCCCCAGCATTGTCCCATCGGTGTCCTTCAGGGGCACGATGGTGAACTCCACCGAGATGCGGGTTCCGTCCTTGCGCGTCGCCGGCACCGACAGCAGATCGCCGCTGCCGTAACGGCTCTCACCCGTCTTCATCACCTGATCGTAGCCGTCCCAATGGCGTTGGCGCTGACGGTCCGGAATGATGATGTCCAGAGACTGGCCGAGCGCCTCGTCGGCGGTGAAGCCGAACACACGCTCGGCCCCCGCGTTCCAGAAGCGGATAATGCCCTCGCGGTCGGAATAGGCGATGGCCTCGGCCGGGCTGTTCAGCAGCGCCAGCCCCAGCCGTTGCAGATCGTTCTCGGTCATGAGTTCCCCCCTCGTCCTTGTGTTGCGGTCAAATATCCAGAACCAGGCGTGCGCTGCGGGCGCGCGACACGCAGATCATCATCGTCTTTCCGGCGGCGCGTTCGGCGTCGGACAGGACGCTGTCGCGATGGTCGGGCTCCCCCTCCAGCACCACCGTCTCGCAGGTGCCGCAGATGCCCTGCTCGCACGACGAGGCGACGGAAACACCCGCGGCGTCGAGCGCGTCCAGCACGCTCACCCCCTCCTTCACCGCGACGGTCACGCCGGAGCGGGCGCAGACGACCTCGAAGCGATCATCCGGTGCGGCGTCACGCTCCGCATCCGCGCGCGGCGTGAACCATTCGAAGCGCACGTCCTGCGACGGCCGTGCGGCGCCTGCGACCGCGTCCATCAAACGCTGCGGGCCGCAGCAATAGATCAGGGCATCGTCGGGCGTCGCCGTGAGCAGGTCGGCCACCGCCAGCCGCCGGCCTTCGTCCGCGGCGTGAACCACCACGTCGCCGTTGGCCAGATCGCGAAGCTCGGCGAGGAACGGCGCCTCGGCGGCGCTGCGCACGCAGTAATGCAGGACCCAGTCGGCTCCTCGGCGCGACGCCTCGCGGATCATCGGCAGCAGAGGCGTGATGCCGATGCCACCGGCGATGAACCGGTAGCGCGGGGCGGCGTCGAAGCGGAAATTGTTCCGGGGGGGACTGATGGTCACTGTGGTGCCGAGCCGCAGGTCCCCGTGGATGAAGCGCGATCCCCGCCCGCCCGGCAGATTCAGGACGGCGATCCGGTAGGCGGAGCGATCCGCCGGGTCGCCGCACAACGAGTAGGAGCGCACCGCCCCGTCCGGCAGGTGCACGTCGATGTGCGCGCCCGGTTCGTAGGGCGGCAAGTCCTCGCCGTCCGGATCGCGAAGCTCCACCAGCAGGACCTGCGGTGTGACGCGCGCCATATAATGGACGCGCATCGACCGCGTCGTTGCCGGCGACCGTTGCGCATTCTCCCTTAGACCGGTTGTCGTCATTCTTTCGCCCGCCCGGGTGGTTGCTCCATCCTGCACCCCGCCCTGCCTTCGGACGCCCGGGCTGAGCGGGGCACCGCTGGCATGCCAGATACATTACGGCCACTTTAAAACCTCAACTTAACTTGAGGTCAAGGCCCAATAACGTCCCGCCGTTCGGGGAACCGTCCCGGCTCCGCTCGGTTGCCGATGGATCGAGCGACTTCATCATGACCGTTTGCGACGGAGACTCCCTCATGGCGAGCACGGCTTCCGACATCCTGGTGGATGTTCTGGTGGATTGGGGCGTGGACACAATCTTCGGCATGCCCGGCGACGGCATCAACGGCATCGTCGAAGCGTTGCGCCGCCGCCAGGACGAGATCCGCTTCATCCAGGTCCGTCACGAGGAGGCGGCGGCCTTCGCCGCCTGCGGCTACGCCAAGTTCACCGGTCGGCTGGGCGTGTGCATCGCAACCTCCGGCCCCGGCGGCCTGCATCTGCTGAACGGCCTCTACGACGCCAAGCTCGACCACCAGCCGGTGCTGGCGATCACCGGGCTGCAGTACCACGACCTCGTCGGCACCTACACCCAGCAGGACGTGGAGCTGGACAAGGTGTTCCAGGACGTCGCGCTCTACAACCAGCGCATCATGGGGGCGGCGCACGTCCGCAACATCGCCAATCTGGCCTGCCGCACCGCGCTCGCCCACCGCGGCGTGTCGCACATCACCATCCCCGTCGATCTGCAGGAGCAGGGCATCGGCGCTGACATGCGGGCGCCGCGCAACGTGAAGGACCACAACACCGCCCTGTTCGCCCCCCAGCTTCCCGTTCCGTCGGAGGCGCAGACCCGCCGCGCCGTGGAGGTCCTCGACGCCGGCAAGCGCATCGTCATCCTGGCCGGACAGGGGGCGCTGAGGGCGACCGACCAGCTCGAACGGCTGGCCGACAAGCTGGGGGCGGTGATCGTCAAGGCGCTGCTGGGCAAGGCCGCGGTGCCGGACGACAGCCCCTTCACGACGGGGCAGGTCGGGCTGCTCGGCACCGCCCCCTCGCAGGAGGCGCTGGAGACCTGCGACACGCTGCTGATCGCCGGCTCGACCTTCCCCTACATCGAGTATTACCCGAAGCCGGGGCAGGCCCGCGCGATCCAGATCGACATCGACGCGGCGCGCATCGGCCTGCGCTACCCGGTGGAGGCCGGGCTGGTCGGCGATTGCGGGCTGGCGCTGGACATCCTGACCGAGCGGGTGCGGCGGCACGAGGACCGCTCCTTCCTCAAGACGGCGCAGGCCGGCAAGGCGGAGTGGATGAAACTGATGGAGGAGCGCGGCACCCGCCCCGACCTGCCGATGAAGCCGCAGGTCGTCGCGTGGGAGCTGGGCAAGCGCCTGTCCGACACGGCCATCGTCGCCTGCGACAGCGGCACCATCGCCACCTGGTGGGCGCGGCAGATCCCGGCGCGGCGCGGCCAGATGCATTCCCTGTCCGGCAACCTCGCCACCATGGCGCCGGGCGTCCCCTACGCCATCGCGGCGCAGCTCGCCCATCCCGGACGGCAGGTGATCGCCTATGTCGGGGACGGCGGCTTTTCCATGCTGATGGCCGACTTCGCCACGGCGGTGAAGTACAAGCTGCCGATCAAGGTCATCATCAACAACAACAACTCGCTCGGCCAGATCAAGTGGGAGCAGATCGCCATGCTCGGCAACCCCGAGTATGTCTGCGACCTGCAGCCCATCGACTTCGCCAAGGTGGCGGAGGCCTGCGGCGGCCGGGGCTTCACCATCACCGACCCGAAGGACTGCGGCGCCACGCTGGACGCCGCCCTCGCCCATCCGGGGCCGGTGGTGGTGGATTGCCTCGTCGACACCAACGAGCCGCCGATGCCGCCGAAGGTGCAGGCCAAGCAGGCCCTGCACTTTACCGAGGCGCTGGCCCGCGGCACCCCCGACGCCCTGAAGATCGCCGCCACCGTCTTCAAGGGCCGCGCCCGCGAGGTGATCTGAGGCGCGGCCCGGCGGGGAAGGAGGGGCGGCCGCTCAGGCGGCGCGCCCCACCCCCTGCTGTGATCCCTGTTGGGGGGCCGCGTCGGTCATCGCGTAGTTGCGCCCGAAGCGGTTGGCGATGAAGTCGGCGTAGCGCACCTCCTCCTGCTTTACGAAGCCCCGCTGCGGCAGTGTGCCGTCGGCCAGCAGGTCGAGCACGGCGCACATGCCCGAGGCGGTGGTGATCTGGATGCCGTTGTAGAAGGTGCCGCCGATCTCCCGCCCGTAAATCTTGTTGGCGTGGGTTTCCTGGAGCAGCCGCCCCCGCTTCGTCCCGGTCACCGTCACGAAGATCAGCACGACGTCCTGGAGGGTCGCCGGGATCGAATGCTCCAGGATGTCCTTCAGCAATTCCCGCCGGCTTCCCAGCCGCAGGTCGTGCAGCAGCGCCTTCATCAGGTCGCGGTGCCCCGGATAGCGGACGGAGCGGTAGTTGAGCGTCCGCACTTTGCCCGCCAGCGTCTCGCACAGCGTGCCCAGCCCGCCCGAGGTGTTGAACGCCTCGTACAGCACGCCGTCGAGGGAGAACTCCTCGCGCTCCTCCAGCGGCGGGACGGAGACGAGGCGGCCTTCGACGATGGCCTCGCAGGGCTCCAGATACTCGTTGATGACGCCCTCAGTGCTCCAGGTCAGGTTGTAGTTCAGGGCGTTGGACGGGTACTTCGGCAGGGCGCCGACGCGCATCCGCACCGTGTCCAGCGTGTCGAAGCGCGAGGCCACGTCGTTGGCGACGATGGAGATGAAGCCCGGCGCCAGCCCGCACTGCGGGATGAAGGCGCAGGGCGCGCCGTCGGCCAGCTCCTTGACGCGCCGCGTGCTCGCCACGTCCTCCGTCAGGTCGAGGTAATGGGTGCCGGCGTCCCGCGCCGCCTCCGCCACGCCGACCGTCAGGTGATAGGGCAGCGCGCTCAGCACCGCGAACTTGCCGCGCATCGCCTCGGCGAGATCGGCGGGGTCGGCGGCGTCCACCACGCGCGTCTCCATGCGCGGGTGCGTCGGCAGCCGCTCCAGCGCGTCCGCCGAACGGTCGGCGACCGTCACCCGGTAATCGCCCGTGGCCTTCAGGAAGTCGCCGATGGTCTCGCCGATCTTGCCGCCGCCCATCAGAAGAATGTCGCGCATCGTCCCGTACCCCCTGCTTTCTGTCTTGCGTCGTTATGACGCAATCTTGACCGGACGGCCTGTCGATGTGCAGGGTGCAGGGTGCCGAAACGCCTGACATTGACCGGCGGATTGACGGAAAGGCTGGCGATATGATGGACGAGCTGGATCAGCACCTTCTCGACGCGCTTCAGGACAACGCGCGGGAGCCCACCGCCGCGCTGGCCCGCCGCCTGCGCGTGTCGCGCAGCACGGTGCAGAGCCGCATCCAGCGGTTGGAGGAACGCGGCGTGATCGCCGGCTACACGGTGCGGCTGTCGGACGAGACGACGCGCCGGATGATCCGCGCCCATGTCTCCATCAACCTGTCGCCCAAGCTGACCGCCGCGGTGGTCCAGGCGCTGAAGCGCATCCCGGAGGTGCGGGCACTCCACGCCATCAGCGGCGCGCACGACCTGATCGCCGTGGTGCGGACCGGAACGATGGAGGAGATGGACGCATTGATCGACCGCATCGGCGCCATCGACGGCATCGAGCGGACGACCTCGTCGATCATCATGGCAACGAAGTTCGAGCGGTAAAGAAAGGTGATGGTCGCCCGGCCGCTCCGGTCAGCGCTTCACGGCGGGCGTGATCTCCCCCGCCTCCTCCAGCCGCCGCAGGCAGGCGACCAGCGCGCGTTGGAAGTTGCGGCCCTCGGAGGGCAGGTTCACCCCCTGGCCGGTCGTCCAGAACTCCACGAAGGCGCAATCGGCGGCGCGGTCCGCGGTTGGCCATTCGACGGCGACGCCCAGCCCGAGTTCCGCCGTGCGGCGGCGGCTGTCGGTGACCAGGATCTTCGCTTCCCAATGCATCCCGCCGCTGCCCGCCTCGGCGCGGCGGTGGCTCCACAGGCGCAGGTAATCGCGGAAGCTTTCGGACGAGCGGTCGTGCTGAAGGTAGCTGCCACGGTCCACCACCGCGGGGGCGAGGCGCAGCGCGTAGCGGGCCTGGGCCAGCGCCTGGGTCACCTCCGCGATCAGCCGGTCCATTTCCGCGAAGCTGCGCCGCACATTGTCGGCCAGCGCGGCGGCCAGCGCCTCCCCTTTCAGCGCGCCGGAGGCGGCGCGGTCGGAGCGGTACATCTCGAACAGGTCGTCGCTGTCACTCATTGCCGTGATGCGCCGCGGAAGGTGGTGAGTTCCTTCGTCTACCGCCAAACCCGTTGAGAAGACATTAAGCTGAATTCCAAACCATCCGGCCCGCGCCCAATCACGCCCGCCCGTTCACGCCCACCCGTTCACGCCCGCTGCGCCGGCTGCGCGGCCCCTCCGTTCTTCAGACGCAGCACATACATCATCACCTCGGCCACCGCCTGGTAATGCTGGAGCGGGATCACCGCGTCGACCTCCGACGCGGCGTAGAGGGCACGGGCCAGTGGTGGGTTCTCGATCACCGGGACGCCGTTCTCCTCCGCCACCGCGCGGATGCGCAGCGCCACGAGGTCGGCCCCCTTGGCGAGGCAGACCGGCGCCGGCATCTTGGCGCGGTCGTACTCCAGTGCCACCGCGAAGTGCGTCGGGTTGGCGATGACCACCGTGGCGCGCGGCACGTTCGCCATCATGCGGCGCTTCGAGCGGTCGCGCCGGATCTCGCGCAGCTTCGCCTTCAGATGGGGGTCGCCCTCGGTCTGTTTGAACTCGTCCTTCAGCTCCTGGAAGGTCATGCGCAGGCGGCGCCGCCATTCCAGCCGGTTCCACAGCACGTCCACGGCGGCCATCACCACCGTCGCCAGAAGGACGGCCAGAAGCAGCCGCAGGGTCAGGTCCCGCAGCAGGTCGGGAAGCGCCGCAACGTCCATCCCCACGATCCCCTCCGTCCAATCGATGTAGGGCGCCACGGCGAACCAGACGGCGCAGGCGATGATCGCCAGTTTCACGAGACTCTTCACGAATTCGACCAGCGCGTGGCGCGAGAAGATGCGGCGCCAGCCGCTGAGCGGCGACAGGTGCGACAGCTTCGGCCGGATGCGGTCGCTGGCGGCCAGCAGCGGCCCCTGCCCCTGTCTCTTATACACATCTGA
>NZ_JAUQTX010000114.1:0-19896 GCF_059803775.1 Azospirillum sp. UFLA03-27
GTTATAGTCTCGTGGGCTCGGAGATGTGTATAAGAGACAGGGGCTAGGGTGGGGGCCTCACGGCGACCACAAACGGAAAACTCAGAGGCCGTAGCGCGACCAGAGCGCGCGCTCCTCGACGGCGGACAGAGCTGCCGCGGGGAGGTCCGCCGCAAGACGGTCCAGCACCGCCGTGCCCACCGGCGCGTCCACGCGGAAGCCCATGCGGCGGAACCAGCGCCGGTCCTCCTGCACCACGCGCAGCCGGACCCTTTCGCCGAAGCGGCCGCGCAGCACGGTGCGCAGGTCGCCGATACCGTCGATCAGCCCCAGTTCCAGCGCGCGCCGCCCCGCCCAGAAGGCGCCGGAGAACAGCTCCTCCTCCGCTCCGGACAGGCGGGCGCCACGGCGGTCGCGCACCATGGCCTTGAAGGCGTCGTGGATCTCCACCTGGATCGCCTTGAGATGGGCCACCCCGTCCTCCCGCTCCGGCGAGAAGGGGTCGAGAATCACCTTCTTGTCGCCCGCGGTGTAGAGCCGCCGCTCGATGCCGTAGCGCTGGATGAACTCGTGTGCGCCGAAGCCCGACGACACCACGCCGATGGAGCCCAGGATGCTGCTCTCGTCCGCCCAGATCTCGTCCGCCGCGCAGGCCAGCCAATAGCCGCCGGACGCCGCCGCGTCCTCGCAGAAGGCGAAGACCGGCACCTTCTTCTCGGTGGCGAGGTCGCGGATGCGCTTGGCGATCAGAGCCGACTGCACCGGCGATCCGCCCGGCGAGTTGACGACCAGCGCCACCGCCGCCTGACCCTTCGGCGCGAAGGCGCGTTCGATCAGCCCGGCCATGTTGGCCATGGTGAGACCCTGGCGGAAGGCTCCGGCCTGACCGATGACACCGGACAGGCGGAGGACGGACACGATCGGCCCGGCGTCGCGCCAGGGGCCGAACGGGAGTTTGGCGAGCAGCTTCGTCATGTTCATCGCCGGTTGAAATGGTGGCGCTGACGCCGGATTGAAAGCGTTGGCTTAAGCGATCAGCGGTTCCATGTCGCGCAGAATCCGCTGCGCCTGCCCGCCGTAGGCGCCGTCGGAGCCGTGCAGCACCAGCCCGGCGCTGAATCGCGCCGGCGAGCGCCCACTCTTCCGCGCCGCCAGCAGGATGCGCCGCGCCTCCTCCCCCGCCTTCGGCCAGAGCGGGACGAGCGTCAGGGCCCCGAATCGGGCGCCGTGCAGCGCGGCCAGGATCTCGTCCACCCGGTCGGCGCGGTGGACCATGGTCAGCGTGCCACGCGGCTTCAGCATCACGGCGGCGAAACGCACCCAGGCGGCCAAGCCCGCCTCCCCCTCCACGTTGGCGGCGGCCTTCCAAGGGTCGGGCGGGACGCTGGCCGCCCCGGCGCGCAGATAGGGTGGGTTCATCATCACCCGGTCGAAGCTCCCCGCGACCAGCTGCGGCGGCGGGGCCAGCAGGTCGCCCTCAAGGACGCCCACCCGGCCATCCAGCCCGTTGAGGGCGGCGTTGCGCCGGGCGAAGTCCGCCGCCTCCGCCCGCTTCTCCAGCCCGACGACCATGACACCCGGCACACGGGCGGCGAGGCACAGCGCCGCCGCCCCGGTGCCGGTGCCGACGTCCAACACCCGCTCCCCCGCCCCGGCGGCGGTGAAGGCGGCGAGCAGCACCGGGTCGATGGCGGCGCGGTAGCCGGCCTGCGGCTGGTGCAGGCGGACGCGGCCATCCAGGAGCGTGTCGAACGCTCCGTCGCTTTCCATCGTCACGCCCCCAGTTCCTCCCCGGCGTCGCGCAGCAGGCGACAGGCGGCCGCATGATCCTCCTCGGCCACCATCAGGCGGCGGGGAATGGCGCCGATGGAGCCCTCCAGGATGCTGGTGTGGGTGTCCAGCACGATCCCCTCGATTCCCGCGTCGGTCAGCAGGGCGAGAAGCCAGCTCAGACGGACCGGATCGGTGGTGCGCAGAAGTTCCTTCATGAAATCCCGGCTGTTCTGTGCCCTTATTCGCCTTGCGGACTTGACCGAAGAGGCTATGCCGTTATGCTCCCTGCCGGAATTCGTCACGTCAATCATCATTGGAGTCGACCTTGGCGGTCGTGACCAACCTCGAGCCGAAACGGCGGAAGTCCACCCCGCTCGACGATCTGACCGCCCTGGTGGCCGATGACCTGAGCGCGGTGAACGAGATCATCGTCCAGCGGATGCATTCGTCCGTCGATATGATCCCGCAGCTTGCCGGCTACCTCATCGCCGCCGGCGGCAAGCGCCTGCGCCCCGTCCTCACCCTCGCCGCCGCCGAGCTGTGCGGCTACAAGGGCGAGGACCACAAGATGCTGGCCGCGGTGGTGGAGTTCATCCACACCGCCACCCTGCTGCACGACGACGTCGTGGACGAGAGCGACCTGCGCCGCGGGCTCGCCTCGGCCAACGCGGTGTTCGGCAACAAGGCCAGCGTGCTGGTCGGCGACTTCCTGTTCTCCCGCAGCTTCGAGCTGATGGTGGAGGTTGGGTCGCTCGACGTGCTGCGCATCCTCTCCAAGGCGTCCGCGGTGATCGCCGAGGGCGAGGTGCTGCAGCTGCGCACCACCAACGACACCGAGACCAGCGAGCAGGCCTATTTGGAGGTCATCAAGGCCAAGACGGCGGAGCTGTTCGCCGCCGCCTGCCGCGTCGGCGCCGTGGTGGCCGACCGCCCGCAGGCGGAGGAGCTGGCGCTCTACGACTACGGCATGAACCTGGGCATCGCCTTCCAGCTCGTCGACGACGTGCTCGACTATTCGGCCTTCCAGGCGAAGCTGGGCAAGACGGTCGGCGACGACTTCCGCGAGGGCAAGATCACCCTGCCGGTCGTGCTGGCCTTCCGCCGCGGCAACGACGAGGAGCGGGCCTTCTGGCGCCGCACCATGGAGGAGCTGGACCAGCAGGAGGGCGACCTGGAACGCGCCCAGGAGCTGATGGCCAGGCACAACGCGCTGAAGGACACCGTGGAGCGCGCGCGCCATTATGGCTCCATCGCGCGCGACGCGCTGGGCCTGTTCCCGGACACGCCGGTGAAGACCGCCCTGCTGGAGGTGCTGGACTTCGTGATCGAGCGCGATTTCTAAGCTCTGGGAACTTTTTCGCCACCGGGGGTGATTTTCACGTTGCAGCCCCCGGATCGAGCGGCTATATACGCGGCCCACGGTGACGCTGGCGACGGCGCCACCGACGGACCGGAGAGTAGCTCAGCCTGGTAGAGCACTGCTTTCGGGAGGCAGGGGCCGGAGGTTCGAATCCTCTCTCTCCGACCAGCACGAAAAGGGCCGATGCGGCAACGCATCGGCCCTTTCGCTTTTCCGGCCCGGCCAACCAGCCGTTGCAGCGGCCTCCGCACCGGCTTTCGCGGTCCCGGCAAAAAAACATTCCGCAAATGCCGCTTATTCCCATTGCAGCCCGCGGGCAATGGGTCTATACACCCGCTCCACGGCGACGCTGGCAACGGCGGCACCGACTGGACCGGAGAGTAGCTCAGCCTGGTAGAGCACTGCTTTCGGGAGGCAGGGGCCGGAGGTTCGAATCCTCTCTCTCCGACCAACACGAAAAGGGCCGATGCGGCAACGCATCGGCCCTTTCGCTTTTCCGCTCCGCTGCTGCGGCACAGGCCGCGCTCCCGCCTGTTCTCCCTGGTAAGCGACACAAGACGGGGAGCAGACCCATGGAACAGGCGATCGGACAGGAACCCCAGGCAGCGGGCGGCCCGGTGGGGACGGAGATCGACCCCAAGGCCGTCGTGGTGTCCCGCGCGGTGCGCGACCTGCTCCAGCCCCACGGCTTCCGTCCCCGCGACATCGGCAGCGGCGTGGGCGGCGGCATGGCCTGGAACCGGCGCGGCGGCGATGACACCCACGAGATGATCACCTGCAACGGGCGGTTGTCCGGCGACCCCGACCGGGCGGAATGGACCGCCGGGCGCTACGGCAACCGCGGCGGCTTCGTGGAGGTCACCGGCCTGACGCTGCGCGGCGCGCTGGACGCCGTGGCGGTCCTGCCCCGGCCGGTGCGGGTGGACGGTTCAATGGCCGAGGGCATCTACCCGTCGCTGGAGGACGCCCTCGACGACATCGCGTGACGGGCTACTTCAGCGCCTCGTCGATCTCCACCTGATAGCCCTTGGCGAGGCGGTTGGTCTCGTTCGCCATGCCGACGACGGCCATCAGCTCGCCGAACTGGGCGTCGGTCATGCCGGCGCGGCGCGCCGCCGCCTCGTGCGAGCGGATGCAATAGTCGCAGCCGTTGGTCACGCTGACCGCGACGAAGATCATCTCCTTGACCAGCGGGTCCAGCGCGCCGGGGGCCATCACCTCCCTCAGGCTCTCCCAGGTGCGCTTCAGCGTGGGCGGGTGATGGGCGGCCATCTTCCAGAAATTGTTGACGTCCGGCACGTTGCGGGCCGCCTTGATGTCGTCGTAGACGGCGCGCACCTCGGGTGCGGCGTCGGCGTGCTCGATGGGCTTCAGGGGCATGATGGTGCTCTCCGCGGCAGGTTGAACGGTCATGAGGACGTCCGGTGCTGCGGCATTGTCTCCGGTTCCGCCCTGCGGAGCCATGGGAAGGGCCATATCCCCATGGCGTCCCCCACTGAAAGTCATAGGGCCGCCGGAAAGTTCAGGTTGCCCCGGCTGCCACGGACCGGCATAGCTTCTGGGCCACGGTGGCCCGCGCATGGCGCCCCGCCCCATCGCCACCCGTGATCGCGTTCCCCGCCTCCAACACCGCAGCCCATGCCTCTTCGTTACCTCTCCGCCCTGGCAACCGAATCAGCGAGAATGGTGCGCCTTCTGCGCATCCTGCTGGTGGCCTCCGTCCTGGTCCCCGCCCTGCTGTTCACCGCCATCGCCTGGCGCGACTTTCAAGAGGAGGAAGCGCAGGCGGAGCGCAACATCCGCAAGACCGTGCTGATTCTGCACGAGCACATGCAGAAGGTCTTCGACACGGTCGAGCAGGTCCTGGACCGGCTGGACGAGCGGACCACCGGCATGAGTTGGGACGAAATCGGCCGGTCCGATGACCTGCACGGCTATCTGAGGACGCTGGTCGAGGAGCTTCCACAGATCGGCGTCGTCGGGCTGGTCGATCCCAACGGCACGCTGCGCAACGACAACCGCCTGTTTCCCGCCCCGTTGATCAACGTCGGCGACCGGGAGTATTTCCGCACCCAGGCGGCCGGCGACGCCGGCATCCTCGTCAGCGAGGCGATCACCGGGCGCGGGTCGGGCAAACGGCAGTTCAACGTCACGCGCCGCCGCGCCGCCGCGGGCGGCCCGGATGGGCCGTTCAACGGCGTGCTGCTGACCGCGGTGCTGACCGATTATCTGGCCGATTTCTATCAACTCGTCGTCGCCGGTCCGAAGGAGGCGATTTCCCTCGTCCGTGGCGACGGCTCGGTTCTGGTCCGTTTCCCCTCGATGGGCGACCGGCAGGCCCGTCATGCCTCGGACAGCTTCCTGCTCGGCGCCATGGCGGCCGGGAAGACCGAAGGCGTGTTCCGCACGCGGGGCCGCATGGACGGCATGCCGAGGCTCAACGGCTTCATGCAGGTCGCGCCCTACCCGATCTACGTCACCTATGGCATCCCGATCGCCGAGATCCGGGCCGGATGGGCGCACAACGTCCTGACATACGCCGCCTTCACCGTGCCGGCGATGCTGGCTCTGGTCGGCATCACCCTGTTGGCGTTGCGCCGCGCGCAGAGCGAGATGCGGGCCGTCCGCCGCTGGACCGATGAGGCCCGCGCCCGCGAGTCCCTGGAGAACGCGCTGCGCCAGTCGCAGAAGCTGGAGGCGTTGGGCCAGTTGACCGGGGGTGTCGCCCACGACTTCAACAACCTGCTGACCGCCGCCCTGGCCAATCTGCATCTGATGGAACGGCATCTGCCGGCGGAGGGCGCGCGCTATCTGGACGGCACCCGCACCGCGCTGGAGCGCGCCCGGACGCTGACCGGGCAGTTGCTGGCCTTCTCGCGCCAGGAGGCGGTGGACCCCAAGGTGGTCGATCTGGGGGATGCCCTCCGCGCCATGGCCGATCTTCTGGAACGCTCCATCCGCGCCGACATCGCGCTGGACTGGGCGCTTCCCAGCGCCCCGCTGCGAGTGGAGGTGGACCCGGTCCAACTGGAGTTGGCGGTGCTGAACCTCGTGGTGAACGCCCGCGACGCGATGCCGGAGGGCGGGCGCATCCGCATCGCCGTCCGGCAGGAGGAAACGCCCGACGGCCCGCTGGCCGTTCTGGAGATCACCGACACCGGCGGCGGCATGCCCCCGGAGGTCGCCGCCCGCGCCTTCGAGCCCTTCTTCACCACCAAGCCGCACGGCAAGGGGACGGGTCTGGGCCTGTCGATGGTCTACGGCTTCGCCCGGCAGTCGGGCGGCAACGCGACCATTTCCAGCGCGCCGCGCCGCGGCACGGTCGTCCGCGTGACCCTGCCGGTGTCCGGCCGGGCGCCGGAGCCGGAAGCCGTGCCGGACGCGGTGGAGGCGGCTCCGAGCGGCCCGGTCCGCCTGCTCGTGGTCGAGGACAACGCGCTGGTCCTGATGGCCACCGTGGAGGGGCTGACCCAGGAGGGCTTCGAGGTGATGACCGCCGACCACGGCGCCGCCGCCCTGGAGATCCTGGAGCAGGACACCGCTTTCGACGTGATCGTGACCGACGTGGTGATGCCCTACGGCGTGTCGGGAATCGATCTGGCGCGGCGGGTCCAGGAGCGCTGGCCCGGCATCCGGGTCCTGCTGATTTCCGGCTACAGCCCGGAATCGCTGACCGGCCTGAAGGCCGACGCCGCCGTCCTGCCCAAGCCCTTCACCCCGGACCAGCTCGCCGCGCGCGTCCGCGCCCTTCTGCGCACCGCGAAGACCGCCTGACCGGGGCCGTGCGACCGGAAGGACGGGTCAGAGCAGGACGCTGATGAACATCGGCGCCCACAGCACCGCCGACCAGATCAACCCCAGGAAGATGCCGTGGGTGAGGTCGGTGAAGGTCGGTTCCGACAGGCAGTGCATGCGCCAGAACGCTTCGCGGTCGTTCATGCCCTGACGCTGCCCGTGACGCTGCGGGGTGTGGTTCTGAGCGTCCTTCATGACCGTTTCCTTGCTGGGGGCCAAATGGAAGGAACCGGTGAAGGGCGCCACGGTTCCGCACCGCAACGGGAACAATGATGGGGCAGGATGGGGCATGCCGAAAAGAGAAAGGCCCCCTGCCCTTTCGGACGGGAGGCCCTCCGGTCGGATGGGATGAGCCGCTTACTTGGTGCGGATCATCGGGGTGAGCTGGTCGCCCCAGTTGCCCGTCGCGTTGTGATAGCGGGCCGTGCGCATCAGCTCGACCGTCACGCCGGCTTCCACGGCCTTGACGACGGCGTCGTTCAGGCGGTGCAGGCTGTTGGCGAGGACGCGGATGGCGCTTTCCTGCTCGTCCGTGAGGTTCGAACGCTCGTCCGGCGGCGCATCCTGGAAACCCGACTGATTCGTCATGCGGCTATCCTTCCCTTGTTCTCCGGCCCGGGTCTTGCGGCCCCGGCTCTGCCCTGGTTCACCGGCGCCGTTGCGCCGGCATGGCCGGGTGCTGCGCTGCAAACCCGGCATTTACGTCTTAACACATCACGCGCCGGTAGCAAGGGCGCGGCAAGACAACCTCGTTCGAAAGAGTCATGCCTCCCGCGGCAGAGTGCCGCTGCCCGGGGATGCCGGATGGGGGAAGGATCCCGCCGCGCTTCAATCGCACTGCGTTTGACGGACGGCGTTTGATCGGGGCGCGCTCCCGGCCTAGCTTTGCCGTCCAAGGGCAGACGCCGACAAAAACGATCCGCAGCCGATACAACGAAGAAAGACAGGACCATGGCCGACACCGCGACCGATTCCCGCTCCGTCGCCTTTCTGGGGCTTGGCACCATGGGCTTTCCCATGGCCGGCCATCTGGCCGTCCGGGGCGGCCACCGGGTGACCGTCTTCAACCGCACCGCCGCCAAGGCCGAGGCCTGGACCGCCCGTTTCGGCGGCACCAGCGCCCCGACACCCGCCGAGGCCGCACACGACGCCGAGGTGGTCTTCCTCTGCGTCGGTGGCGACGACGACGTGCGGGCGGTCGCCGGCGAGGCGATGGGCGCCATGAAGCCCGGCACCATCGTCGCCGACCATTCCACCGTGTCCGCCACCGTCTCGCGCGAGATGGCCGAGCTGGCCCGCGCGCGCGGCCTGTTCTTCCTCGACGCGCCGGTGTCCGGCGGGCAGGCCGGGGCGGAGAACGGGGTGCTGACGGTGATGGTGGGCGGCGACGCCGACGCCTTCGCCCGCGCCCAGCCGCTGATGGCCTGCTACGGCCGCTCCGTCACCCATATGGGTCCGGCGGGCGCCGGCCAGCTGACCAAGATGGTCAACCAGATTTGCATCGCCGGGCTGCTCCAGGGGCTGGCCGAGGGCATGGCCTTCGCGCAGAAGGCCGGGCTGGACGGGCACAAGGTCGTGGACGTGATCGGAAAGGGGGCGGCGCAGTCCTGGCAGATGGACAACCGCGCCAAGACCATGCTGGACGGCAAATTCGACTTCGGCTTCGCCGTGGACTGGATGCGCAAGGACCTGGGCATCGTGCTGGGCGAGGCCCGCAACAACGGCGCCAGCCTGCCCGTCACCGCCCTGGTCGACCAGTTCTACGCCGATGTCCAGGCGATGGGTGGCAACCGGCTGGACACCTCCAGCCTGATGACGCGCATGACGCGTTGAACAAAAAAGGAAAGGGGAGCGCCGCGGCGCTTCCCCTTCTCTCACCTCAGATGCGGACGACCTTGCCGGGGTTCATCCGGTTCTCCGGATCAAAGGCACGCTTCAGCTCGCCCATCACGGCGAAGGCGTCGCCGGCCTCCTTCTCCAGGAACTCCATCTTGCCGTAGCCGATGCCGTGCTCGCCGGTGCAGGTGCCGCCCATGGCGAGCGCCCGGTCGACCATGCGGTCGTTCAGGCGCTTGGCCTCGGCCAGTTCCTCCGGCTTGTCGGGGTCGATGACGTAGACGAGGTGGAAGTTGCCGTCGCCGACATGGCCGACCAGCGGGGCCAGCATCGAGGATTCGGCGATGTCCTTCTTGGTCTCCAGGATGCAGTCGGCCAGCCGCGAGATCGGCACGCAGACGTCGGTCGGCCAGCCCTTGGAGCCGGGGCGCAGCGCCAGCGCCGCGTAATAGCCGTCGTGGCGGGCCTGCCAGAGCTTGGAACGGTCCTCCGGACGGGTTGCCCAGGTGAATTCGCTACCGCCAAACTCCGCGGCGATGGCCGCGACCATCTCCGCCTGCTCCTTCACCCCGGCGGCGGTGCCGTGGAACTCGAAGAACAGGGTCGGGGCGACCTTGTAATCCAGCTTGGAATACTTGTTCACCGCGTCCATCTGGACCTCGTCCAGCAGCTCGATGCGGGCGACGGGGATGCCGGACTGGATGGTCTGGATCACTGTGTCCACGGCGCCGCGGATGTCGTTGAACGGGCACACCGCCGACGAGATCGCCTCCGGGATGCCGTAGAGGCGCAGCGTCACCTCGGTGATGATGCCGAGCGTGCCCTCCGCCCCGACGAACAGGCGGGTCAGGTCGTAGCCGGCGGCGGACTTGCGGGCGCGCCCGCCGGTCTTGATGATCCGGCCGTCGGCCAGCACTACGGTCAGCCCCAGCACGTTCTCGCGCATGGTGCCGTAGCGCACGGCGTTGGTGCCGCTGGCGCGGGTGGAGGCCATGCCGCCGAGCGAGGCGTCGGCGCCGGGGTCGATGGGGAAGAACAGGCCGGTGTCGCGCAGATGCTCGTTGAGCTGCTTGCGGGTCACGCCGGCCTGGACGGTGACGTCGAGGTCCTCCGGGCTGACGCGCAGGACCTCCTTCATGTTCGACACGTCGATGCAGACGCCGCCGGCCAGCGCCGCGACGCCGCCCTCCAGCGAGGTGCCGGTACCGAAGGGGATGATCGGCAGCTTGTGCTTTGCGCAGAGCTTGACGATGGCGCTGACCTCCTCGGTGGAGGTGGCGAAGGCGACGCCGTCGGGCGGGAAATTGGGGTGGTAGGACTCGTCCTTGCCGTGATGCTCGCGCACCGCTGCGGCGGTGGTGAAGCGGTCCCCAAGCAGGGCCTTGAACTCGGCCTTCATCTCGTCGGTGAAGGCGACGCGAGGCTGGGTGGCGGGTACGGCGGTCATGGACGAATCTCCCCGGGGGTCCTTTTGGCACGATGCCGTGCGGTGGTAGGACCGGAGAAGCTAAGCCCCGCCGCCCGCGCAGACAAGCGACTCGCGCGCATGGGTGGGGGGCTTGCGCTTTGATCCCCTCTCCCGCCCCGGGAGAGGGTGCCCGCGCAGCGGGCGGGTGAGGGTTGCGCAAGGATCAGGTGCTGATTCTCGGTGTTACCCTCACCCTTCCCGCGCGTTGCGCGGGCTCCTTCCCTCTCACGGGGCGGGAGAGGGATTCTCCCCGTCACGCCTCCTCGTAGCCGCCGCCGCCCGGCGTCTCGACGACCAGCACGTCGCCCTCCCCCATGGCGGTCTTGTCCTGGGGGCCGAGCTCCTCCACCGAGCCGTCGGTGCGCTGGACCCAGGTGCGGCCGATCTGGCCGGGGGCGCCGCCCTTCAGGCCGAAGGGGGGCACCCGGCGGTGGTTGGACAGGATGGCGGCGGTCATCGGCTCCAGGAACTTCAGGCGCCGCACCACCCCGTCGCCGCCACGCCAGCGCCCCGCCCCGCCCGATTCGCGGCGGATGCGGAAGCTGTCCAGCAGCACCGGGAAGCGCCATTCCAGCACCTCGGGGTCGGTCAGACGCGAGTTGGTCATGTGGGTGTGCACCGCGTCCGTCCCGTCGAAGCCGGGACCGGCGCCGGAGCCGCCGCAGACCGTCTCGTAATACTGGTAGCGCTCGTTGCCGAAGGTCGTGTTGTTCATCGTCCCCTGGGCCGAGGCCAGCACGCCGAGAGCGCCGTACAGCGCGTCGGTGACGCACTGGCTGGTCTCCACGTTGCCGGCCACCACCGCGGCGGGATAGCTGGGCGACAGCATGGTGCCCGGCGGGATGACGATCTCGATGGGCTTCAGGCAGCCCTCGTTCATCGGAATCTCGTCGTCCACCAGCGTGCGGAAGACGTAGAGCACCGCCGCCCGGCACACCGCCGTCGGGGCGTTGAAGTTGCTGGTGAGCTGCGGGCTGGTGCCGGTGAAGTCCACCCGCGCCGACCGCTCGTCCTTGTCGATGGTGATGCGGACCTTGATGACCGCGCCGTTGTCCAGCTCCTGCACGAACTCGCCGTCGGTCAGCACGTCGATGACGCGGCGGACCTGCTCCTCGGCGTTGTCCTGGACCAGCTTCATGTAGGCGTTGACCGTCTCCAGCCCGAACTGGGCGACGATGCGGCGCAGCTCGCGCGCGCCCTGCTCGTTGGCGGCGATCTGGGCCTTCAGGTCGCCCAGGTTCTGCGCCACGTTGCGCGCCGGCTGCGGCCCGGCGGTGAAGAGAGCGACGACCTCCTCCTCCAGGAAGCGGCCCCGCTCGACGAGCTGGATGTTGTCGAGAAGGACGCCCTCCTGATCGATCGTCGTGCTGTCCGGCGGCATCGAGCCGGGGGTGATCCCGCCGACGTCGGCGTGATGCCCGCGCGAGGCGACGTAGAACAGCACCCGCTCGCCGGCCTCGTCGAAGACCGGGGTGATGACGGTGATGTCCGGCAGATGCGTGCCCCCGTGGTAGGGGTCGTTCAGCATGTAGACGTCGCCGGGGTTCATTTCCCCTTGGCGCCGCTCGACGATGGCGCGCACGCTCTCGCCCATCGAGCCGAGATGCACCGGCATGTGCGGAGCGTTGGCGATCAGCCCGCCGTCCGCGTCGAACAGGGCGCAGGAGAAGTCCAGCCGCTCCTTGATGTTCACCGAGTAAGCGGTCTTCTCCAACGTGAAGCCCATCTGTTCAGCGATGGACATGAACAGGTTGTTGAAGACCTCCAGCATCACAGGGTCGGCCTTGGTGCCGATGGCGAGGCGCTGCGGCAGTTCCTCGAAGCGGGTGAGCACGAGGTGGTTCTTGCGCGTCACCTCGGCGATCCAGCCGGGCTCGACCACCGTGGTGGCGATCTTCTCCTTGATGACGGCGGGACCGGTCACGCGGTTGCCGGGCTGGAGCCGGTCGCGGTCGTAGACCGGCGCCTCGCGGTCGGCGCCGCCGGTGTGCAGGGTGACGGTGGCGAGGCGGCGCGGCAGGGCGCCGGTGACGCTGGGCAGGTCCTCGTCGTCGGCGCTCTCGGTGCGGCCCACCGCCTCCACCGACACGGCCTCGACCACCAGGGCCTTGCCCTCCATCATGAAGCCGTAGCGCTGGCGGTGCGCCGCCTCGAAGGCGGCGGCCATGGCGTCGAGCGGCCCGAAATCGACGACCAGTGGGCTGTCGGAGCCCTCCACCTTGATGTGCGCCTTGCGCAGCACTGCCAGCCGTCCCTCCGGAACGCCCTGGCGGAGCAGTTCCATGCGCCCCTCGGCCTCCAAGGCGGCAAGCGTGGCGGTCAGCTCCTCGACCAGCGCGGCGTCGAGCCGCGCCTCCACCGCGCGCTCGCGGATCGCCACCGTGTCGGCGAGGCCGATGCCGTAGGCGGACAGCACGCCGGCGTGCGGGTGCAGGAAGACCTTGCGCATGCCCAGCGCGTCGGCGACCAGACAGACATGCTGCCCCGCCGCCCCGCCGAAGCCGTTCAGCGTGTATTGGGTGACATCGTAGCCGCGCTGCACCGAGATCTTCTTGATGGCGTTCGCCATGTTGTCGACGGCGATCTTCAGGAAGCCCTCGGCCACCTGATGCGGGGTCATCTCGGTGCCCAGCGCCTCATTCACCTCCTCGGCCAGCTCGGCGAACTTCTCGCGCACGATGACAGCGTCGAGCGGCTGGTCGGCCTCCGGCCCGAAGACGTGAGGGAAGAAGTCGGGGTGCAGCTTGCCGACCATCACGTTGCAGTCGGTCACGGTCAGCGGCCCGCCGCGGCGGTAGCAGGCCGGGCCGGGGTTGGCCCCGGCGCTCTCCGGCCCGACGCGGAAGCGCGCCCCGTCGAAGAAGCAGACCGAGCCGCCGCCCGCCGCCACAGTGTGGATGTGCATCATCGGGGCGCGCATCCGCACCCCGGCCACCACCGTATCGAAGGCGCGCTCATACTCCCCAGCGTAGTGCGACACGTCGGTGGAGGTGCCGCCCATGTCGAAGCCGATGACCCGGTCGAAGCCGGCCATGCGCGCGGTGCGCACCGCCCCGACGATGCCGCCCGCCGGGCCGGAGAGGATGGCGTCCTTGCCCTGGAACCAGCGCGCGTCGGTCAGCCCGCCGTTCGACTGCATGAACATCAGCCGCACGCCGGAGAGGTCCCCCGCCACCTGCTCCACATAGCGGCGCAGGATCGGCGACAGGTAGGCGTCCACCACCGTGGTGTCGCCGCGCCCGACGATCTTCATCAGCGGGCTGACCTGATGGCTGACCGACACCTGGGTGAAGCCGATGGAGCGGGCCAGCGCCGCCACCTGCTTCTCATGGTCCGGGAAGCGGTAGCCGTGCATCAGCACCACCGCGGCGGCGCGGAAGCCGTCCTGGTAGGCCTGCTCCAGCTGGACCCGAACGGCGCGCAGGTCCACGGCCTTCAGCACCGTGCCGTCGGCCTTGATCCGCTCCGGCACCTCGGCCACCCGCTCGTACAGCAGCTCGGGCAGGACGATGTGGCGGGCGAAGATCTTCGGGCGGGCCTGGTAGCCGATGCGGAGCTGGTCGCCCAGCCCTTCGGTGATGAGCAGCAGCGTGCGCTCGCCCTTGCGCTCCAGAAGCGCGTTGGTGGCGACGGTCGTGCCCATCTTCACCGCCTCGACCGCCTCCGCCGGGATCGGCTGGCCGGAGGCGAGGCCCAGCAGGTCGCGGATGCCCTGGATGGCGGCGTCGCGGTAGCGTTCCGGATTCTCCGACAGCAGCTTGTGCGTGACCACCGACCCGTCCGGGCGTTTGGCCACGATGTCGGTGAAGGTGCCGCCGCGGTCGATCCAGAACTGCCACCGGCCCTGCGCTTGGGACGCCATACCCAACTCCCTGATGTCTTGTCTCGACGCCTGATGTCTTGACGGGAGTGTGACGATACGCCGCCGCGGGTCAAGACGGGGTGCACGAAAGGGTGGGATGCGCCCCCTCCTCCTGCCCGTCCGGTCAGGCCGCCTTGAGCAGCGCGGGCAATCCGTCCAGCACGGCGTTCACCGCACCCGCCCCGTCCTCGAACGCCTCCAGCACCAGCGAAACCTGGGAGGGCCGCGGCAGATCGAAAGTGATGGCGAATTCGCCGCCGTCGCGCTCCATCGTTCCGCCGAAGCGGCGCGACAGGGCGCGCATGCGGGTGTTGTCGGCCAGGCACATCATATGGACCTGCCGGATGCCCCGGTTGGCGGCGATGGACAGCGAGCGGCGAACCAGGGTGGAGCCGACACCCCGCCCCTGAAACCCCTTTTCGACGCTGATCGCCAGCTCCGCGGCACCCGGCCACAGCAGCCGGTCGAAGCACAGCTCCACCGCGCCGCGCAGTTCGCCGCGGTCGAACAGGCCGAGCAGCGTCGTCCGCGTCCAGTCGAGCGACTCGCAATGTTTGACGATGACCTCGTCGGAGACGGTGCCGGTGAAGCGGGCGTAGCGGTCCGCCTTGTCCAGCCGCAGCAGATGCGCGCGGTACTTACCGCGCTCGGTGGGGAGAAGCTTGCGGATGGCGGACATGGGAGGACTCGTGGCGCTGGTGATTCGGGACATCGCACCGCTTCGCGTCGTCCGCTTCCCCATCGGCGGCCTGGACCGGCCGCCCTCTTTTGTTGCGGTGCAACATGGAGAAGACGGGCACCAAGGACAAGGCCCCTGGCGACGACGGCACGACTCTGTTGCAGCGCAGCAACATCCCGCCTCGCCGGAAAATCCCATACCTCCAACGGATGAAAAGGGCGCGGCGCACGAAGATTTTTGGGAAACAACGAAAAAGTATGGGCCGGTTGGCGCGATGCCGGACTGCCGGTATGCTGCTCAAGCGGTCGAAAGGCGGATAAAAATGAGCATCTGGGGCAGCGTCCTGGGCGGGGCGGCCGGTTTCACCATCGGCGGGCCGATCGGGGGCCTGATCGGTCTGGCCGCCGGTTACGCGATGGGGCGCGGCATCCGCGGCCTGTGCGGCCCGGCGGACGCCACCAAGTCCATCGCCTTCACCATCGGCGTGATCGCCCTGTCGGCGAAGATGGCCCGCGCCGACGGCGTGGTGAAGCGGGTTGAGGTGGATACCTTCAAGCGCCTGTTCCGCGTCCCGCCGGAGGAGCTGGACACGGTGGGCCACGTCTTCGACCTCGCCCGCAAGGACACCCACGGCTTCGAGGAATACGCCCAGCAGATCGCCGGCCTGTTCGAGGACCGCCGCGCCGTGCTGGAGGAGCTGCTCGACAGCCTGCTGGCCATCGCCGAGGCCGACGATGAACTGCACGAGACGGAAGTCGAGTATCTGCGCACCGTCGCCCACATCTTCGGCTTCACCGACGACGAATTCGAACGCATCGTCGCTGGCCACCACATCGCCGGCACGCCGAACGAGACCGACCCCTACGGCGTGCTCGGCGTCTCCCGCCGGGCCAGCGACGAGGCGATCAAGGCCGCCCACCGGCGCCTGGTGCGCGAGCATCACCCGGACGTGCTGATCGCCCAGGGCATGCCACAGGAGTTCGTGGATCTGGCGACGCAGAAGGTCGCCGCCATCAACGCCGCCTTCGACCGGATCGAGAAGGAGCGCGCGCGCGGCTAAAGCCAGGCGTCGCGCCTTCCTTCCCGGCCGACGCATCCCCGCCCCGGCGCAATCGGGTGTCGCGAGCCTGTGGACCGCACGCTATATAAGCACACCTCCGCACACCGTATCGTTGGGTCATGGCTCCTCCCGCTCCGATCACCGCGCTCCAGGGCGTGTCCGTCACCTTCGGTGGCCGTCCGCTGTTCGAAACCATCGACCTGTCCATCGGGCGGGGCGACAAGGCCTGTCTGGTCGGGCGGAACGGGTCCGGCAAGTCCACGCTGATGAAGGTGCTGGCCGGCATGATCCAGCCGGACGGCGGTACCGTCTTCACCCAGCCCGGCGCCCGCATCGCCTACCTGCCGCAGGAGCCGGACTTCACCGGCTGCGCCACCGTCCACGACTACGTCGCCGCCGGCCTGCCCGCCGACGAGCGCGACGAGACGCACCGGGTGGACGCCGTGCTGGACCGGCTCCAGGTGCCCGGCCATCTCGACCCCAACACGCTGTCGGGCGGCGAAGCGCGGCGCACGGCGCTGGCCCGCACGCTGGTCGGCGCCCCCGACGTGATGCTGCTGGACGAGCCGACCAACCACCTCGATCTGCCCACCATCGAGTGGCTGGAGGAGGAGTTGCTGGCCTACCGTGGCGGCCTTCTGCTGATCTCGCATGACCGCAGCTTCCTGAACCGCTTGGCCAAGCGGACGCTGTGGCTGGACCGCGGCACGGTGCGCGCCACCGACCGCGGCTTCGCCGAGTTCGAGACCTGGCAGGCCGAGGTGTTCGAATCGGAGGAGATCGCCGCCCAGAAGCTGAACCGCAAGATCGAAGGCGAAATGAAGTGGCTGCGCGAGGGCATCTCGGCCCGGCGCACCCGCAACATGGGCCGCGTGCGCGCCCTGCTCCAGCTCCGCACCGACCGCGCCGAGCGCATCAAGGGCGGCCAGCAGGCCAAGCTCGCCGTCGCCGAGGCTGAGCGCGGCGGCCGGCTGGTCATCGAGGCCGAGCACATCTCGAAGGGCTTCGACACGGCGGACGGCCGCAAGACCATCGTCAACGACTTCTCCACCCGCATCCTGCGCGGCGACCGGGTGGGGCTGATCGGGCCGAACGGTGCCGGCAAGACCACCTTGCTGAAGATGCTGACCGGCCAGATGGAGCCCGACAGCGGCACGATCCGGCTGGGCACCAACCTGGAAACCGCCTATTTCGACCAGCGGCGCGACGGGCTCGACCCCGAGGACACCATCCGCAAGGTGCTGTGCCCCTTCGGCGGCGACAGCGTGATGGTCAACGGCCAGCCGCGCCACGTCGCCGGCTACATGCGCGACTTCCTGTTCGACACGCGCCAGCTCGACAGCCCGGTCAAGGCCCTGTCCGGCGGTGAGCGCAACCGGCTGCTGCTCGCCCGGCTGTTCGCGCGGCCCAGCAACATGATGATCCTCGACGAGCCGACCAACGACCTCGACATGGACACGCTGGACCTGCTGGAGGATGTGCTCGGCGACTATCAGGGCACGCTTCTGCTGGTCAGCCACGACCGCGACTTCCTCGACCGGCTGGTCACCAGCACCATCGCGGTGGAGGGGGACGGGGTGATCGCCGAGTATCCCGGCGGCTATTCCGACTATCTGGTGCAGCGCCCGCCGCCCAAGGAGAAGGCCGCCGCCCCGGCCAAGGCGAAGCCCGCCGCCGCCCCGGCGGCCGCCAAGCCGAAGGGCAAGCTCAGCTACAAGGACCAGCGCGAACTGGACGACCTGCCCGCCCGCATGGACAAGCTGACCGCCGAGGTGGCGAAGCTCGAATCGGCGCTGGCCGACCCCGACCTGTTCGCCCGCGACGCCGCCAAGTTCCAGAAGACGTCCGATCAGTTGCAGGCGAAACAAAACGAGCTGGCCGCCGCCGAGGAGCGCTGGCTGGAGTTGGAGGCCCTGCGCGAGGAGCTGGAAGGCGGCCGCGGATGAGTCTGCGCGACTCGCTGCTGGCGCTCCTGGTCATGGCGACCTGGGGCCTGAACTTCGTCGTTGCCAAATGGGGTCTGGCGGAATTCCCGCCGCTGTTCATCATGGCGCTGCGCTTCATCGCGGTGGCGGCGCTGATCCTGCCCTTCAAGCGGATTCCCTGGAGCGCGGTGCGGCCCATCGCGATCCTGTCGGTGACGCTGGGGACCGTGCATTTCCCGCTGATGTTCACCGGGCTGAACGGCATCGATGCGGCCACCGCCTCGCTGGCCGCGCAGGCGCAGGTGCCCTTCTCCTCCCTGCTGGCCGCGCTGGTCTTCAAGGACAAGCTGGGCTGGCGCCGCGCCGCCGGCATGGCCGCCGCCTTCGCCGGCGTCATGGTCATCGCGGGCGAGCCGCGACTGTCCGGATCGTTGCTGTCGCTGTTCATGATCCTCGGCGCCAGCTTCGCCTTCGCCGTCGCCAGCATCCAGATGAAGCTGATCGTCGGGGTGGACGGCTTCGCGCTGAACGGCTGGATGGCGCTGTTCGCGGCCCCGCAGTTGCTTCTGCTCTCCCTCCTGTTCGAGGAAGGACAGATGGCCGCGCTCACCGACGCCACCCTGTGGGGCTGGGGCGCCATCGCCTACATGGCGGTGGGCGTCACCATCGGCGCCTATGGGATGTGGTACCCGCTGTTGCGCAAATACTCGGTCAACCAGACCATGCCCTTCCTGCTGACCGTGCCGGTCTTTGGCGTTCTGGCGGGCGTTCTGCTGATGGACGATCCCTTCACGCTCCGTCTGGTCCTGGGCGGGCTGTTGACCGTGGGCGGCATGGCCGTCATCGTGAAGCGGCGCCCCACGGCGCTGGCGGAGAAGGTGACGAATCCGACCTGAGGACACCATGACGCTTACGGGCCTCGGATGCATCGACCGCCCCTCCCCCAACCACGGGCCGCGGCCCGAGGGGGTGGGGGTGGAGCTGCTGATTCTCCATTACACGGGAATGCCCACCGCCGAGTCGGCGCTGAGCCGGCTGTGCGATCCCGCCGCCCAGGTCAGCGCCCATTACACGGTGGACGAGGACGGCGCCATCCACGCCCATGTGCCGGAGGACCGGCGCGCCTGGCACGCCGGCCTGTCCTCCTGGCGGGGCCGGGCCGACGTCAACAGCCGCTCCATTGGAATCGAGATCGTCAATCCGGGGCACGAGTTCGGCTACCGCCCCTTTCCCGCCGCCCAGATGGCCGCGGTGGCCGATCTCTGCCTGGACATCATGGGCCGGCATGGAATCGCGCCCGCCGATGTGCTCGGCCACAGCGACATCGCCCCGGCCCGCAAGGAGGACCCCGGCGAACTGTTCGACTGGCCGGGGCTGGCGGCGCGCGGAATCGGGCTGTGGCCCCAGCCCACCGCGGCGGACGACTCGCCGGTCGACTCGGCGGAGTCCGTGGAGGATGTGACGGCGCTTCTGGGACGTTATGGGTACGACACCGCCGAATCGCGGGTCCTGATGTCCTTCCAGCGCCATTTCCACCCCGAACGCCTGACCGGGGAGCCCGATCCGGAAACGCTGCGCCGCCTGCGCGCGCTGCTGCGGATGACCGGGCGCTGAGAATCCGAATCGCCCCTGAACACCGTTGCGAATCGAAGTTGCGAATCGAACGGCGACCCTATACACAGTGCCGCGCCAGATGGCCGGATGGCCGCCTTCGACCTTTTGGATCGGGGGAGGAAAGTCCGGGCTCCACGGAAACACGGTGCCGGCTAACGGCCGGCGGGGGCGACCCTAGGGAAAGTGCCACAGAGAGCAAACCGCCACCGGCCTCGTGCCGGCGGTAAGGGTGAAAGGGTGCGGTAAGAGCGCACCGCGCGCCTGGCAACAGGGGCGGCACGGTAAACCCCACCGGGAGCAAGACCGAATAGGGGCGGCACGGCCCGCCATCTCTTATGGGATGGTCTGGGGCCAAGCGCGTTTCCGCGCCGCCGCCCGGGTTGGTTGCGTGAGGCGCCGGGCAACCGGCGTCCCAGATGAATGGCCATCCATCAGGGTAACCTGAGGACAAAACCCGGCTTACAGGCCATCTGGCGTTTATCCCCACCACCTCCGGATCACCGGACACCCCTTTTCCGCGGCGCGGGACTGGGATGGCCCCCCCT
>NZ_JAUQTX010000115.1:0-19872 GCF_059803775.1 Azospirillum sp. UFLA03-27
CTCCGGCTCAGACCGAGACGTTGCGTCTCAACCGTCCGGAGCCGCAGCCGGCTCGCCAGCCCGCTCCGGTCCAGCCGGCGGCGGCACCCTCCGCCGGTCGATGCCGTCGAAGCGCGGCTGCGCGACACCGCGCGCGGCTGCCTGAACGCCTACCGCGGCTGGCGCCAACAGCCGGGCGAAGCGTCGATCCAGACGTTGTCGGAAGCGGTGCACGAGTTGCGCAAGGCCTTGGCCCGCATCGAGATCGATATGTCGGCCAGCCGTCGCGAAGAGCAGGCGATCCGGCCCATTCCGATCCCGGCGCATCGCACAGCACGCCGCACGCCGTAAGTCAGGGCCATCAGAACGGGTCTTCGCAACGCTGCTTGAGTTGTTGAAAAAGCCCTTCCCCGCCGATCGGGGGAAGGGCTTTTTTCATGCCCCCGGACCTTCGGTCTAGGCCGTCGGAAACACCGCCTACCTCCAACGCCGCAGGAAAAAGCCCTACGGACTCCAGTGGAATAGCGGCTATAATGAGTGCAACAAAGCAATCATAAGCCGGAGGAACGCCCCATGACCTTCCGCAGAAACGCCGAGCTGCCCGAATCGGTGAAGCGATGCCTGCCGTTGCCCGCTCAGGACATTTACCGGTCGGCCTTCAATCACACCTGGCAGGGCTGCCGGTCGCCGGAGGCTCGCCATGCCATGCAGCGCGAGTTGCTGGCCCATAAGGTCGCCTGGGCTGCGGTCCGGCGGCGTTACGAACCGGACGGCAGCGGCTGGCGCCCCAAGCATTGAGGCTTCAGGGTCCAAGGGTTCTCTTCCCCCTGGCGCACATTATTCCTTCTCCACCACCGTGTAGCTGCTGAGGTCGCCCTTGGCCCGTTCCTCGGACGGCAAGCGTCCCTGAACGATGTAGCAGATGTTTTCGGCCACGTTCGTGGCGTGGTCTCCGGCCCGCTCGATGGACTTCGCCACGAACAGCAGATGGGTGCAGCCGGTGATCTGTGCCGGCGACTCCATCATGTAGGTCAGAAATTCGCGGAACAGGCTGGTGTAGGCCGCATCCACCTGCCCATCCCGATTGCGGACGGCCATCGCGCGCTCGGCATCCTGACCGTCATAGGCGGCCACCACGTCGCGGATCATGCCGAGCACCGTCTCGCCCATCCAGGACAGCGAGGCGACGGGCGGTTCCACCGGCAGGCCCGCCAACGTGACCGCACGCTTGGCGACCGAACTCGCGAAATCGCCCATGCGTTCCAGGTTCGAGGCGATCTTGAGCGCCGATACGATGTCGCGCAAATCCTTCGCCATCGGCTGACGCAGCGCCAGCAACCGCACGCTCAGCGCTTCCAGCTCAAGTTCCAGCCGGTCGATCTCGGCGTCGGCCTCGATCACCTGCGCGGCCTTGCCGGCGTCACGCTCCGCAATGGCCTCCAGCGCGGCGGCGAACTGCTCCTCCACGAGCCGCCCCATGGTCACGACGATCTGGTGCAGGCGCGCCAGTTCGGCGTCGAAGGCCGCCACCGTATGTCCGCCAGTCATTCCGAGCCTCTTTCCCTTGTTCCTTTGCCACGCCGCACCGGTCCGGCGTCGCATCGCGTCCGGCAACAGAACAGCATGTTAACAATTAAACGAGATTATCTTATGACACTGCTAACGCGCTGGAGTAACCGCGCCCATCCCCCTGCACCGCGCCGGGAACGGGCCGATTGTCGGACGGGGTCATGACGCCACATGAGTTGGTCGCCGTGCTGGAAAAGCACGAGCGTTGGCTGAAGAACCGGTCGGGCGGCAATCGCGCCAACCTGACCATGACCAACCTGGAGGGATCGAATCTCGCCGGGGTGGAACTGACGCAGGGCAAGCTGTCCGGGGCCAACATGGCCCACTGCGACCTGTCCAACGCAAATCTCAGCCACGCCGACCTGTTCGCCGCCCACCTGACCAAGGCCGACCTGACCGGCTGCAACCTCTACCGGGCGGATCTGCGCGGCGCTCATATGCGCGGCGCCAAGCTGAAGCGGGCGATTCTGAAGGAAGCCGACCTGCGTGGCGGCGCTCTGCTCTACGGCGGGAATGGGGCCAACGGCAGCAAGGGCCTGGACTTCGTACGGTCCGACCTGTCCGGCAGCGACATGGACGACGCGATGATGTCGAACGCCAACTTGTCCGGCGCCGACCTGACCGACGTGTCGATGAATGGGGCGGACTGCGAAGGTGCGCTGATGGCCGGGGCGACGCTGATGCGCTCCACCATGAAGAACTGCAATCTTGCCCGCGCCGACCTGCGCGGCTGCAATCTGTCCGGCGTCAACCTCCAGGGCGCCATCCTGCGCGACGCCAACCTGAACGGTGCGGTTCTGGCCGGCGCCAACCTGCGCAACGCCGACCTCCAGGGCGCGAAAATGGAAGGGACCGACCTTGCCGGGGCGGACACCACCGGTGCCAACATGGCGCGCTCCGCCGAGAACTTCTCGATCCAGATCCAGGAAGCGCTTCACAATCATTACACCTGGATCAACACCAACGGCGCCATGGGATCGCGCGCCGACCTCAGCGGGGCGGACCTGTCGCACATCGACCTTCACGGCGTGAATTTGTCGGGCGCCAATCTGCGCGGCGTGCGGCTGGTCGGCGCCAAGATGCGCGATTCGCTGCTCATCATGTGCGACATCTCCACCGCCGACCTGACCGACAGCGACTTCAGCGGCGCCATCCTCGACGGGGCGACCCTTCGCGGCACCAACCTGTCCGGCGCCCGGTTCGACGGGGCGGGCATCGGCTGGGTCGATATCAAAGGTCCGGACGGACGGCCGACCGGGCGGCTATGGGCGGCCAACCTGACCGGCAGCAACTTCACGGGAGCCTCCTGCATCCGCACCAACATGCGCGGGGCTAATCTGGCCGGCTGCGACTTCTCCAACGCCGACCTGACCGGCGCGATTCTCAGCGACGCGAACATCCGCGACGCACGCTTCACCGGCGCCAACCTGACCGGAGCCAGCCTGCCGCCGCCCCCCGATCCGGACGACTGACCGGAACGATCGGCTCCGGACTCGTTGGGTCGCCCCCTGTTCGGTTGCCACCGCGCCTACCCCAGATCGTCGTCTCCGCCGACGGGGGGCAATCCGCCAAGATTTGCAGACACCCGGCGCAGCACGCTGACAGTCAGTTCCAGTTCGCGCGGCGAGATGCCCTGGGTGGCGGCTTCCTCGATCTCCTCCGCACCCGGAAGGATGTCGGCGCGCAACGCCTTTCCCTTTGGCGTCAGGTAGATGTTCACCTTGCGGCGGTCGTGGGAGTTGCGCACTCGCTGGACGAGATCGCAGCGCTCCAGGTTGTTCAGCGCCGTCACCGTAGTGGGTTCCATCATGCCGACCCGCTGGCTCAATTCGCGCTGGGTCAGCCCATCCTCCTCCCACAGGGCGCGAAGAAAATACCACTGCCCCATGCTGACGCCATGGTCGGCGATGCGGATCTGCAGCGCACGCGCGATGGCGCGATGCACCTCCCGCACGGCGCGCGGCAAGGTCATGACGGACGGGGGAAGCGCGTCGGCATCCTCCCCTTGCGGCTCAGCGACGATGGGTTCCTGTCTCTTGAAACGCCCAACCATGACGACGATCTCTCGGCAGACGTCCGTCAGGCCGTGGTGCGGCGCAGCGGACGAAATCAACTTGCCCGATCATATCTTCTCTCGGAAAAATCGCAAAACAATTGCGGATTTAAATTTCTCGTGCATGCAATAATATGTCTTATAACCGGCCCGCGATCTTTCGTCGACGTTTTCATATTTATGCGTATGACTGCCGAGTTCTACGCCCGACACGCGGCAAGGGCGGCGGTGCCCGGCCTGGAAACCTGCCGGCCCTGAAATGTGCCGGCCCTGAAACGCGAATGACTCTGAAACGTTTGTGACAGGGCGGAGATTGGGTTGCGCGCCCGGCCATCCGCCCACTAACACGGCACAGCACACGCAAGAGCACAGGAGCACCAGCTTATGCGCCCCACCACCGGACGCAACGTCACCGTCGCGGCGACCCAGATGGCCTGCGGCTGGGACCGCGACGCCAATGTGAATGGCGTCGAGCGCCTCGTGCGCGACGCGGCGGCGCGCGGCGCCCAGATCATCCTGCCGCAGGAATTGTTCGAAACGCCTTATTTCTGCAAGGACCAGAAGCAGGATTTGTTCGCCCTCGCCCACCCGGTCGAGGATCACCCGGTGATCGCGCGGATGAGCGCGCTCGCCCGTGAACTCTCCGTGGTCATCCCCACCAGCTTCTTCGAGCGGGCGCGGAACGCCTATTACAATTCCCTTGCGATGATCGATGCGGACGGCACGGTCCTCGGCGTCTACCGCAAGTCCCACATCCCGGATGGTCCGGGCTATCAGGAAAAATACTATTTCAACCCCGGCGACACCGGCTTCCAAGTCTACAAGACCCGCTACGCCGCCATCGGCTGCGCGATCTGCTGGGACCAGTGGTTCCCGGAATCGGCCCGCACCATGGCGCTGAAGGGGGCGGAGATCCTGTTCTACCCCACCGCCATCGGGTCCGAGCCGCAGGACGGTTCGCTGGACAGCCAAGCCCACTGGACGCGGGTCATGCAGGGCCATGCCGGAGCCAACCTGATGCCCCTGGTCGCCTCAAACCGCATCGGCCGGGAAGAGGGTGACACCTGCGGGATCACCTTCTACGGCTCCTCCTTCATCGCCGGACCGACCGGGGAGTTGGTTGCGCAGGCCGACCGCGACAGCGAGACGGTCCTGACCGCCAGCTTCGATCTCGACCGCATCGCCGCGCAGCGCGCGTCCTGGGGCATCTTCCGCGACCGCCGGCCGGAGCTTTACGGCCCGCTGCTGACCCTTGACGGCGAGTCCCCCGTCCGCCGCTGAAACCCGGAACCGGGCCGCCCGGCATCACACCATGATGCCGGCGGTGCCGCTCCGCTGGCCAATGCCGAAGGCCGACGCATATGCCGCCGCGCCACGCGCCGCCAAGGCCGGCGCGGCGGTGTCGCTAGGCCTCGCACCGTCATCTCCGCTGTCCTGCCCGTTGGGTGAACCGTCGCTCCGCGCGACCGGATCCGAACCCTTCCGCCGCAATTCCTGCTGCGCCTGCATTTTCGCGGCATCGGCCTGCTGGGCGACGCGAAGGTCCTGTGCCGAGGGGTCGGATGGCGCCAAAGCCGCCGCCTTGACCGTGTCCATCTTGCGCACGGTGGCTTCGGGATCACTCTCCGCGCCGATGTCCACCTGCACTTCGCCGGCGGTCGCGTAGTTCTTGCCGTCCGGTCCGCGGGTGAATGTGAAGGAGGCACCGCCCGCGTGAGGGCCGCCCGCCGCCTGATGCGCCGCCTCGTGCTGGCGGACGCTGGCATCGATGCGCTTGAGTTCCTGGACCTGCCGCTGCTGATCGTCGGTCAGCGTGCCGGGCTGGCCCGCGCTTGTCCGGACAGTGTCGTGATCTGCGGCCTGGGCACCATCCGGGGTCCGGTCACGCGCCGCTTGGCCGGGCCGCAGGAGCGGCACGCCATAAACGCCACTGGTCGATACACCGGCAACCATGGGCCGCGGCTCCTGCGCGCTCCACGCGATGCTCCGCAGTCTACACGCAGCATGGCGGCGCGGCAACGCAGCTTGGCCGTTGCCTTTTCTGAGATATGCACGCATTAGTATTCATTGCATCAGGCTTTGACGGCCAAAACGGAATCTGACCACGGTGCCAGCACCATCGATGTGTGAGTCTGCGCGCAGAATCCTCTCCCTTTTGGTGTCGTTGTCGGCGCTGACGGTCTGGGCGCTCGCCGTGTCGGCCGCGGAGCCGGCATCCCCGGTGCTCCACGCCCGCAATACGGCACCCCCCTCCCAGGCGATCCCACCGCCTCGCGCCAGCGCCAGCCGTCCCGCTCCCGGCCCGGATTCCCTGTCACCGATCGAGGCCGCCTACAGCGAGCGGGCGGGCTCCCTCCTTCTCCAGTTTGGCTACGACCAGTTCGGCGAGGCCCCGCCGCCGCGCGACGGATCGGGCGGCGTGCAGGCGGACTACACGCTGGGTCCGGGCGACGAACTTCTGGTGTCCCTGCGTGGCCAGAAATCCTCCAGCAAGCGCCACCTCATCGACGGGGCGGGGCTGCTGACCGTCGACGATGTACGGCCCGTCGTGGCCCAGGGACTGACCCTTGCGGAATTGCGCGCCCAGCTGGCCGACGCGGTGACGGCCTCCTTTCCGAACACCGAGGTGTACGTCTCGGTGACGGAAATCCGGCGGATCGGCGTCCTGGTGACCGGCGCCGTGGCTCGTCCGGGCCGTCAGGAGATTAGTGCCTTCGCCACGCTGATCGACGCGTTGACCGGCGCCGGCGGTGTCACACGTGGCGGCTCGCTCCGTCGCATCCACCTGTTTCATGCGCACGCCGCGGCAGACGCCCCTTCGACCGGGTTGCCCATCGACTTGTACGACCTGTTCATGACCGGGGACGGCGCGAACGCGGGCATTCGGTTGCGCGACGGCGACCGCGTCTTCGTGCCGCCGCTCGGCCCCACGGTGGCGCTGGCCGGGCCGCTGAAACGTCCCGGCGTCTATGAGCTTCCCCCCGGCGAGGACCGCCTGCCGATCGCCGTGGCGCGGGAGATGGCGGGAGGCCTTCTGCGGCCCGGCGCGCATCGGGCGCTTCGCTACGCCATCGGTCCGGACGGAGAGGAACGGGCGGAGGAGCTGTCCGACACGGACGCCACCCAACTGGGCGACGGTGACCTGCTGCTTCTGGCACCCCGCCGGGAGGATCGGCGCGGCGACCTGCGGCTGGACGGCCATGTCCTGCGCCCCGGCGCCCGGGCGTTGGAGCGGACCCCAAGCATCGGGGCTCTGGTTTCCGCGGCCGATCTCGGACCGGCGCCCTATCTTCCCTTTGCCGTGCTCGCCTCCGTTCATCCGGGCAACCGCACGCGCGTCCTGCGACCGGTCGATTTGGGAGCCGTGCTCGGCGGCCGTGACCGCCGCCCCCTTGCCGAGGGCGACGTCCTTTACGTGCTGGGCGCGGACGATGTGGACTTCCTGACCTCCGAACCGGTGCTGGAGCTGCTGCGCGGCGCGCGCGAGCCGGCCCCGGACGCGTGCCGCGGCCTTGTGGTGCTGGCCCGCGCCCTGACGGCGCAGCCGGACGGGCCGCTTGCCAACGCTCCGCAGGCGCGGGCGGCGGCGCGGCTGACCGGCGGACGCGGCCCCTGCCCGCCCCTGTTCGAAGCCGTTCCCGACCTGCTCGTCTTCGCGCTTGAGCATTCCACCCTGCTGATGGGCGGCGTCTCCCGCCCCGGCTTCTACCCCTCCAACGGACGGGGCAGCGCCGCGGAGCTGGCGCTCGCCGCGGGCGGGCGGGAGTCCGGCGCCTACGCGCCCCCCTTCGGCGGAGCATCGCAACACCGCCCGGTGGCGGCAGGGAGCATTGTGGAACCCGATGAGCCGGTCTACGAGTTGACCGGCCATGCCCGCCGCCCCGGCGTCCGCCCTCTGGCCGGAGGCGCCACGCTGCGCGACGCCTTGACCGGCGGCGATGCGCTGAAGCGGGACGTCTATCCCCTGCTGGGCGTGATCGAGCGCTTCGACCGCCGCACCCTCGCCCATCGACTGATTCCCTTCTCGCCACAGGAGGTGACATCCGGACAGGCCAACCGCGCGCTCTCTGACGGCGATCGGGTACGCCTGCTCTCCACCGCCGAGGTCCGTGCGCTGACCAGTTCCCCGGACAAGGAACGCAAGCCCGAGACTCCCCCGACCAACACCGGACCACCTGATGCCGAACCACCCAACACCGAACCACCGGGCGCCGAACCGCCCAACGCCGAACCGCCGCTCCCCGGCGACATCGCGGGGCTGGTAAGGGAACGCGGGGTGCAGGTGCGGGGCGCCGTGCGAACACCCGGCACTTATCCCGTGGCGGAGACGGCGACCGTCGAGGCCCTTTTGGCAACCGCCGGCGGCCCCGCCGCGACCGCCGATCTCGCCAGCCTGGAAATCACCACCACCACCGGCCAGCGCCGCCGCCTGGACCTCCGCGACGGTGCGACGGCCCGGACGGCGCTTCATCCGGGCGACAGCCTGCGCGTCAATCCCAAACCCCAGGCACTGGAGGCGCGGGCGGTGACCATTTCCGGCGCAGTGCGCCGCCCCGGCGCTTACGACGTCGCACGCGGCGAGACGCTGTCGTCTCTGATCGACCGGGCCGGCGGCCTGACGGAGGAAGCCTATCCTGCCGGGACCAGTTTCCTGCGCGACAGCGAGCGCAAGCGCGAGCGCGCCTGGTTCGACCAGCAGGCCCGCGACCTGGAACGCTGGATGGTGCAGGAGGTCGAGAAGGGCGAGGCTGCGCGCTCGGACGTGGTCGGGCTGGCCCGGCAGCTCGCGACCCAGCTGCGCGGGGTGGAGCCGCTGGGCCGCATCGTCGTCGAGGCCGACCCACTGGTGCTGCGCCAGCGGCCCGAACTGGACGTGCTGCTGGAGCCGGACGACCGCATCCTGATTCCGAAACGCCCCCTCACCGTGACCGTCACCGGCGAGGTGCTTCATCCGACCGCCGCGCAGTTCGTCAGCGGCAAGACCGCCGAAGCCTATCTCCGGGAGGCGGGTGGCGCGAGCCGCAACGCCGACGACGCCCGCATCTTCCTGGTTCTGCCGGACGGGCGGGCGCAGCCGCTGTCCCTCTCCTCTTGGAACCACACCGTTACGGCGATCCCGCCCGGCTCGTCCATCGTGGTGCCGCGCGACCCGAAGCCGTTCGATCTGATGGAGTTCTCCAAGAACATGGGCACCATCCTCGGTCAGCTCGCCATTTCGGCGGCGGCCATCGCGGTGATCTCCGAGTGACGGATGAAGCGGAAACGGTCCGGTTGGCCGTGGTCACCGTGGTCCGCGACGACCTGCCCGGCCTGCTCGCCACCCACGCCAGCCTGCGCGCCCAGACCGTGGCGGCCTACGACTGGTTCGTGGCGGATGGCGCTTCCACGGACGGGACGGCCGCATGGTTGGCCCGCCATGGGGACGAAGCGGCCTGGTGGCGCTCGTCGCCTGACCGCGGCCTGTACGACGCCATGAACGTCGCGCTGGATGCCATTGCCGAGCGGTCCTCCTCCTGCGCCTCTCCGTGCAGCCACATCCTGTTCCTCAACGCCGGCGACCGGCTGGCCGACGGTCGGGTTCTGGAGCGGCTTATCCCCATCCTGGCCGCGCGTCCGGATGCCGCCCTGTTCTATGGGGACGCGCTGGAGGAGCTTCCCGGCGGGAGGCTGGTCGTGAAGCCGGCGCGCTCGCACCGCCGCGCCTTGCTGGGCATGTTCACGCATCACCAAGCCATGGTCTACCGAATGGCTGCCTTGCCCGGAGTCCGATTCGATCTGCGGCACGCGCTGGCCGCCGACTATGCGTTCACCTTGACGGTCCTCAAGCGAGGGGACCCGGCCCACCGCTTGCCACTTCCGGTATGCATTTTTGCCCCCGGCGGGCGGTCCCGGCAGGACCCGGCGCGTGGCCGGCGGGAGCAGGCAATCATCCGCCGCGAGCTGCTTGGGCTGGGCCGAACGGCCAACGCAACAATATGGGGATTACAATGGCTTGCCATTACCTTGCGCCAGACAATTCCATGGCTTTACGCGAAATATCGTTTCTCATCAAATGAACGATCGTTTCTTTCATAAGCTTTGCCGACTGTTTCACGCATCTAGCTGTTGATGCGCACGAAAAGTTGCATAGAATTTACTTTCTGAACTAACCAATTTCCCTGGTGGCGACGTCCACCTCCATACTGAGGGTCTATTATGAGTGCCACGAAATCCAAGCTATCGCCCGCCCACACACTGTCACGCCGTGGCGAGGGTCCCAACCCCATCGACATTCATGTCGGCGCCCGGCTTCGGCTGCGCCGCACTCTGCTCGGCCTGAGCCAGGAGAAGCTGGGCGAGGCGGTCGGGATCACCTTCCAACAGCTCCAGAAGTACGAGCGCGGGTCCAACCGCATCAGCGCCAGCCGCCTGTTCAACCTGTCACAGGTTCTGGGCGTCCCGGTCAGCTACTTCTTCGAGGACATGCCGTCGCCGGAGCACATCGCCACCCCGTCGCCCGACGTTCCGCCGTCCGAGACGGAAGAGTTCGAGTCGATGGCCCGCCGTGAAACCCTGGAACTGGTCCGGGCCTATTACCGCATCGAGGACTCCTCCGTGCGCAAGCGCACCTTCGACCTTCTCAAGGCCCTCGGCGGCGAGCGCGCCCTGGACGAAGCGGTGTAAGGCACGGCACCGTCGTTCGACCCTCAGTCATCGGTGGACGCGGGAGGCCCGGCACGCCGCCTCGCGTCCGCGATCTTCAGGCCGATCTGCCAATAGTAAAAGGCCCGCGCCAGCGCGTGTTGGAATCCCGGACTGCCGTCCAAGAACCCCAAACGCCAAACATACCCATACAGAAAGACCAGGAGCGGGCGCGCCGGCACCACGCCGAACCAAGCCTTCAGCCAACGGCGCGCGCCGGATTCCCGCCGAATCAGGTCCACCATCCGTCCATCCGTCCGCAGCGCCGCCTCCCAATCAGCGTAACGGGCGTGCCGGTCGAACCACGCCGCGATCGGTTTGTCGTCTGAATGGGTCAGGCTGTGGCGCAGCCGTCCGACGGTGCCGGCGATCACCGGCTGATAATGGCCCTCGACCTCCCACATGGTAGCAACGTCGAGGTCGGGCACAGTCGGAAAGTGCGCCTTCCGGCGGTCAAACAGGACGAGTTTCCGGTTGCGCGCGCCGAAGCGCAGGCGCCGGCCAAGAAACACCGGATGCCCATCGATGAAGTAGCCGGCATGCCGCGGCCCCGCGCTCATGAGCGCCGCGATCTCCTCCACCAGCGCGCCGCCGAGTCGCTCGTCCGCATCGACGAACAGGACCCAGTCCTGGCGGAACGGCAGTTGGTCCAGGCACCATTGCTTCTTCTTCGGATACCGCCCGTCCCACCGGAAGGGCACGACCCGTGCGCCCGCCGCCTCGGCGATGGCCGGCGTTCCGTCGGTGCTGCCGCTGTCCACCACGAAGCGCTCGGCGAAACTCCCCAATGCGGACAGGCAGAGGGGAAGGTTGACCGCCTCGTTGCGGGTCATCACCACGACCGACACGGGGATCATGGAACCGCCTCTCCCCCGGCCCGCCACAGGCGCCGCAGGCTGACGGTGATCGCCCCGGCCATTAGCCCCACCAACGCCGCCATGGGAACCACGCGCAGGGGATTCGGCCAATCCGGGCGCTGCGCCGCAGCGGGCGGTTCGATGGCGTCCGCCGCCAGCGGCAGATCGACCTCGATCATCATGGCGATCCGTTCCTGCTCAGACAGCAAGTTGGCAAGGGCCTGCCGGTGTTCCGCCACGGTGATCCCGGCCAGACGGGCACGCGCGTGGGCGATCTGGGCGGCGCTGCGCCGGGACGCCTCCGCCCGCAGATGGGCGTCGGTCGCCTGGGCGGCGGCGGACAAAATCCGCAGCGCCATGGCGCGGTCGGCGTGGCGAAGGCGCAGCCGCCGCATCGGCCCGCTGCCCACCATGTCAACGGTGAGTAGGTCCTGAAGAGCGCTCGCCACCCGCTCCGCATCGGGTTCCACCCAGTCCGACCGGCCGACCAGCGCCAGGAACATCCGCTTGGCGGACGCCATGGGACCGGGCGCGGGGCGCCAAGCCTCCACCTCCCCGTCCCAACAGTCGGGAAACAGACCACGCAGCAGCAGCGGATCCGCCATCATCCGCTCTGCCACCGGAATGGAGGTGAACAGTTGGAGGTAACGCGCGAAATCCGAGAGGATTTCGTCCCCCGGACCGGGTTCCGACGCGGCGGCGGCGGATTCCCTGCCGATCAGAACGGGCAACCGCGCCCCCATGGCCGCCGCACCGACGCGCGCGGTCGGCCCGATCACCATCACCGCAGTGTATTGCGGAACCACCAGCCGCAAGGCTGTCACGGACGCCACCACACCCAAAACCGTCCCAACGAGCAGAATCGGCCAGCCCTCCCGAAACGTCCGCAGGAACCGCCGCAGCCGCAGTCCCGATTCCACCCTTTCGGCCTCCAACGGGGAGCGGCGCAGCGGCATTCCATCAGGCATGGGGGAGGCCCCGCCCGGGCGGAACGGACGCGCCGCGCAGCCTCGTCTGGCGCAGCATCTCGGCCAGCGACGCAAATCGCCGGGCCGCCGCCGTGGCGTCCCAAGCCGATGCGACGGTCAGCGCGCGTGCCCCGTGTGCCGCACACAACAGCGGATCGCCGGCATAGCGGCGGATCGCGGCGGCCAGCCCCGCCACGTCGTCCGGCGCCAACCTTTGCCCGCAGCCCTCCAGCATGGCCGCCGCATCGCTGCCCGCCGGCCCCAGAAACAGGCAAGGCCGGCCGGCCGCCAGCGCGCCGGCCACCTTGCTGGGCACCAGCAGCCCTTCGGCCAGCGGGTCCATGGTCGCCAGATGCAGATCGGCCGCGGACAGGCTTTCGGCCAGACGGTCCGGCGGCTGGAGCGGGAGCAACCGGACGTTCGTCAGCCCGCGCCGTTCCACCGTCTCCGCCACGGCGGCCCGCCGCCGCCCCTCCCCGATCAACAGAATCGCAATGCCGGGATCGCTGCGCGCCAGCAGAGTCGCCGCATCCAGCAGAGGATCCATCGGATGGGCCAGCCCCATGTTTCCGGAATAGGCCACGGTGAAACAGCCGCCCAGCCCATGCTCCCGCCGGAACGGGTTGTCCGCGCGCGGCACCGGCCGGATGCGCGGATCGGACCAGTTCGGCAGGACGGTGATCCGTTCCGCCGGCACCCCCGCCGCCACCAGCCGTCCCGCCATGCAGCGCCCGATGGCGACCACCGCGTCGTGGCTGCAAAGCGCCCGAGCACTCGCCCGCTCCGTCATCCGCATCAGCGGTTCCGGCAAGTGGATGCCGAGCACCGGCAACAGTGCCGGAAACACATCCTGGCTCCAATGAAGGGACGCCGCGCCATGTCGGGCGGCAATCAGCGGACCGGCGCAGCCCAACAGAGGCGGATCGGTCATGGTCACCACGACGTCGTGCCGCGGCAGGCGCAACGCCCGCTGAATCAGCCGAACCGCGGCGGCGAGATAACCGCGGGCGGTCAGTCGCGGGGCTCTGGGCACCGCCCGTTCAGCACGCGGAGCATCCCCACCGGTGCGGCGAACGGCGACACCCGGCGGCGCATCGCTGGGTCCGCACCCGTCCGCGACGACGGTGACCCGCCAGCCCATTGCCGCCATCCGCCCCGCCAAGTCGGACATGCAACGCCCGGTCGCTCCCTTGTCCGGAGGAAACACACGGTTGACGAACATGATGGATGGAGAATCCACGGAGGTGGGATCTGTGCAATTGTTCAACACGCATAAGTATGCATTTCCTTCAACGCGGCGGCAACCGCTTCCCGCGCTCCGCCGCCAGCACGGCCAAGGTGAGCAAAAGACCGGTGTCGAGGTATTTGAAACTGGTGTGCGCCCCAAGCGCCATCAGCAGCGGCGCCGACGCCGCCCAGCCGAGCGCAGGATCGGAACGGAGGAGCGCCAGCACACGCGGAGCAAGTCCGCCGAGATAGGCAATCAGGGCGCACAGGCCGATCACCCCGGTCTTGGCCAGGGCATAGGTCACGAGCGTGTGGGTGTAGGACACGCGCCATCCGCCGACCGCAGGATTGGCGAGGAGCGCCCCCCACCCCTGCCCGAACAGGAAGGCGGCCGGAGAGGACAGGGCCTGCCCGAGGGCGGCCTCCGCCTCTTCCCACCGGGTGTTGGCCCCGGCCAGCCGGGTTTTCTCAGCCGCCTGCCCCAGAGCGCCGAACAAAGTCTCGGGAAACAGCGCCACCGACAGCAGCGCCGCCACCGCCACGCCCAACCCAGCCAAGGGTGCCCGGCGCAACCACCACAGCCCCAGAGCGGCGAAGGCCACGGCGGCAAGCCCCAACGCCATGCGGTGCACCGCTCCGGCCAGCGCCACCAGACACAACAGGCCACCCAGAATCGAAGCCACACCGGCGGCACGCCGCAGCCACCCACCCTGCGTCAGCATCCCGATTCCGAAGGCCGGCAGCGCAATCGCGGCGAACAGGACCGATGGCGCGTTCAGCAGATAGACGCCGCCATCCGCCATCGCCCGCAAGCCGACGGCGCCGAAGCCCCAGTCCGTCTGCTTCCACCAACGCAACGCGAACCCCACACCGGCCACTGCAAGACCACCGGCCAGAAGGCCGACCGCACGGTCGGGAGCGGCGCGCAGCATCGGCACCAGCAGCACCGGGAGGAAAAGATAAAGAAGCGGCACCATTAATCTATTCTGTTTCAATGGGGTTCCGGTAAACCGGATCGGTGATGGAGGCTTGAGGTGGGAGGGGGCGGGAAACTGTTGTTCCTCGTCCGTTCTCATGGCAGCATCGCCCCATGAGCCACGACCATCCCCCTCGCGCGATCCTTGAAGCTGCCATCGCCATGGCCGGCGGGCCGGAGTTCTGGAACAACACGAGCCCGGAGATCCGCAACCAGTACATCGCCATGGCGGAAGCTGCGGCCCCCGCGCTGATGGGTGGTGGGGCGATAGCCTGGGCCGACCTTCAGCGGACGGTAGAGTTCGTGCTGTCGCAGAACCGCGGCATGCAGACGGCCAAGAAGCCCGACGACGTGGCTGTCACCATGCTCGCCATGAAACTGGTGGAGCACATGCGCGGGTCCGGCTACACCGTGTTTCTCGGACGTCCTGCCGACGCTCCCAAGACACACGGTCCCAAGCAATGATCTACGCCGAGCTTATCCAGGCCATCAACGCGGCCCGTCGCGATCCCGGTGGCTGCACCCCGCCTGTGGTCGACGCGGCGCGCGCGGGCGGCGAAGAGGCGCGCCTGAGCGTCAATGCGATCCTCGGGTGGGAAATCCGAAATGGTCGACGGGCCGGGCCGGGCGACGAGGCCGCCGTGATGGAGCTGCGCGCCACGCTCGTCGCTGGGATGGGGGCTGCGGGCGGAAAAGCCTGATCCGAAATCGTAGGACGGGATTGCATCCATCCAGCAGGCACACTTTAATGGGACCATTGCATCCCATCATGGACAACCCAATGTTCAGCCGAACTGCGTTGATTGCATCGTTTGTTGCTGCGATATGGTGCGGAAATGCAGCCGCCGACGATTATAGCGATAGGCTCGGGAAACTGTCCGATCTTCTCACGAAAGCACGGATAGGATCTTCCAGCGATCAGTGGCTAGTTAAGCACAACGCATTTGGTGACATGGAGAGGGTAGCTATCATATTCGGGTTTTTGGATGACAATGAGTTCTGCAGAGAGATTGCGGAATTTTATATGATGAAGTACCCGAAGGCCCGATACTACTGCATACCGGCAAACTAACTGGTTTCTGGCGGGGCCGCTCCGGTTTCGGCGCGGCCCCTGCCCTGCCCGATCACCCCATCCCGAGCAGCGCCGGGAGCATCCGGGCCACGGCCCCGGTCAGGTCAGTGGCGCCGGTCAGGTAGTCGGCGACCGCCAGTACAACGGTCACGGCGACGGCGACCTTGCCCTTGTGCTGAGCGAGCATGCCGCCCTTGGTGATGGTGGTCATGTTCATGGTGCGGCCCCTCCTTGCGGGCACGAAAAAGCCGCCGGGCGGGATGCCGGGCGGCAACTGGTAAGCGATCGTTGACAGTTCGGTCAGGCGGCCTCGAACAGCGCTTGTTCCGCCGCCCGCCGCTTCACCAGCCCCGGCAGCTCCGTCTTGACGCCCTTCACCGTGGCGAACACCCACCGCCCGAACTGGCCGGCGGCGCCCTTGTAGTCGCCCTTGTTCAGCAGGCGCAGCAGGGTCGACTCCCGCAGAGCCCCTGCCCCCAGGTTGAACACGAAGGAGGCCAGGGCGCCGCGCTGCCGATCGGTGAGCGGCACCTTCACCAGCCGGTCTACCGCCGCCGCGGCCTCAGCCATATCGGTGCGCAGGAAGACTTCCGCCTGGAGGGACGTGATGGTCTGGCCCACCCGAACCCCGGCGGTGTGGCCGTAGCCGATGGTTGGGACGCCCGCGGGGCACAGGTAGGCCTTCAGGTACAGGCCTTCGAAGTGGCGGACCAGGGTCAGGGCGTCGGGGTGGATCTCGCGCTGGTCGGTCATGAGGGGGCTCCAGAAATGCAAAAGGCGCCTCGCGGGCGCCGGGTCGGTCAGGTGTTGGAGGGGATGATGTGTGTATCGAGTCGCTTGGTGCATCCTCCTGCCGCTTGAGCAGTGGATTGGGAGTGGATACAATCCCTATTGTGTTTGGCTGCAGCCGGTTTTCTGATGATTATTGTCAACCACGAAGCCGAGGCGTTGGCATCAAGGCGTGATGCCGCCCTACTTCACCAAAATTCTATCGCGACGCTCGCCTTAGGGTCATCCCATGGCGAATACGGATTTGATCCGGAGTATTTTCCGCATTCTTTTAACTTATGCACTGCAAGCCAAGATTTGTACTACAGCTTGAATACTTACCTTTGGGCGGCCGAAAGGCTGCACAATATACGAAATGTTATTGTTTTTTATTCGGTGTTTTCTCCTGGGTTTGAACTCGCAAAATCTGGGGAGAAATTAAGATGTGTGGCGTGGCGCAGGGCTTTCGGAATCGCGCCTTCTCAGCACGACAGCGAGCTTAATGGCGTCGAGAGTGTCGCGCCAGACGAGCGGCGATACTCCAGAACGCTCAATGATGGCTTTGGCTTTTGTCGCTCAAACGATAAGTTCTTCTTTCCCGCAGAATACACCGCCCTGCGCAGAGCCCACGATCATCTGCGGTTCAGCGCGCTTGCGATGCCAAATTGCCCGATGCACATCCACCTTGAAGTCATGGCCGACGCCTGCATGAAGCGTGGGCATGATCTATTGGTTGTCGTGCCGCCGGCGCGATCCGACTACCGCGCCCACCTCCCTGTCGGTCGCTATTTCGGGCCACTTGAAGCGCTCGCGAAGCGGAAGAGGTTCACTCTCGTGAACCTCTTTTCCGATCACGTCTTCGCCGACGAGGATTTCGGCGATTATGACCACATGCTCCCGGCCGCTCAAGGTCCGCTCAAGCTGGCGCAGGCGTTAAGATCCGCTAGCCATCTCCCAATTCAAGAAGACGCTGCTTGAGGCTGCCGATCTGTTCGAGCGCGGCGTCTCGCTCGACGAGAGCCTGCCCCATAGCCGTCAAGGCGTCGGACTGTACGCGGGACAGCAGATCGCCGAGCGGGAAACTCGGGGCCGCCTCCAATGTCAGCGGCTCCGCTGCGCCGACAGTTTCGCCGACAGTTTCGCCGCCGTCCGATATCACATACCTGTATTGGATGTGCGCTCCAGAAAGAGCGCCGGTTTTGTCCCAACGGATCAGTAGCTCATAGGGCTGCTTGAGAGTCTGCACCGATTGTCTCCTTACGATACAATGCTGCCATCCGGCCAACGCCAAGCCGCGCCATCGGCGACGGCGAGGCGCTTGTTGCTTGAGCCGTCCGAAACGAAAACAACCGCACGCGCGCTGGGCGACGGCATGGTTGCGACCGTGTAGCTCGGCAGGCGCGGTATCCCGCTGAAGTCTACGCGACCAGAACTCACCTCCATCTGCGAGACGCCCCCGATGCGCACCTGGAACGGCGTGCTGGCGGCCACCCCCGACGAAATAGTGTTGATGTGCGCTATGCCGCCCAGAGCCGGCCCATCAACGCCAAAGAGCGCGCCATTTGGCGACCCATCACCGGCCCCACTGTTAATCACGCCCAGCCGAACAGTTTGACCCACTGTCCCCGAAGCGGGAGAAACGAGCACACGCTCCCCCCCCACTGCACTACTGCGTGAGCCAACGGAAGTGAACCCGTTCGCCGGCGCCAAATAGAGCGGTCCACTTTGCGTTGCGATCCGCGGCGTAACGACTGAATAAGGCGTTCGCAATCCAACTGCGCTGGACGCGAATTGTGCTCCGTATGTTCCCGGGGATTCCGCGAGGCCAGTCCACAGCGGGTCCACGCGAACGGCCACCGCGCCGACAGGGGTGGACCCGTCATGATAGGCGTTTGGCCCAATTGCGCCCCCCTGAACGGCCACGTCAGTCCGGCACCATATCTGTTGCGGGCTATGATTTCTGAAGGCGCAACCAGTGATGACGGCCGCGAACGCGCCCGTGACGTCCGTGTCTGCCGGGGCATTCCACAGCATGATTCCGCAGTGCAGATTCATATCCGTGTAGCACCCGTCGACAACCGTCGGCTTAGAGGACTGCCCGGTCTGACGGTAAAGAGTCAGGCCGGCCGCGTTTTCGTCATCCGACGTCTTATCGAAATGACAGTTTGTGTACTTGTTGCCGCCCCACGAGCGATCAATCCAACCCCAGCCGCAACTGACGTAGAGTTCGTGAAAGTAACTGTCGCTGCAATCGATCGAAACAGCATAACCCGCGTAGCTTTCCCCTGTGGAGAAAGCGCAACGCGACACCCAGTTCACCCAGGACAATTGGTCGCCAACGCCCATGGAGCGAAATGCTCCGCCGCTCGCGTTGGCAACCAGAAGGTTGATGAGCCGGCATAGTCGCATCGCCCGGAAATCAAGCGCCCATGACACAGTGCCGCTGTTGACCATCAGCGTGATATTTTGGATGGTCACGAGTTCCAGCGCCGCCGCCTCGTTGGCATTTTTCAGGCAAGAGCCCTGCGTTCCCGAAACATACCAAACGAGCTTCGACCCGCCAATCTGAGCGTTCGTGTCAGCATTAGCAATGCCTTCACCAACAATTGTCAACCCTGATGGAATAGTAAGAGTGCCCGTCAGGGAATAGTTGCCACCCGGGACGTAAAGCGTCTTTTTAACAGTTGTCGCAACGTCAATTGCAGCCTGAAAGGCGATGCGATTGCTCTCCGGGTCTGTGCCGTTTCCGCGAATAGCCCCATAATCCAGAACATTTACCACATCACCCGTTCGGGCGCTTAACTGGCGCGGCGTCGTAGACCCTGCCGTCAGCACAGACAGGGCCGACCCATCGCCGTTGTCGCGCAGGAATGGATGCTCCGCCGACCAGAATTCGACGCAGCGCCACAGGCCCCCGCCCTCGCTGACGACCAGGGCAAGGTCCCCGGCCCCGGTCGTGATGTTGGCGCCTCCGGGGAGGATGATCTTGGCCGGGTCCTGCACCAGCGTGGCCGCGGCGTCGAAGCGCAGGAGCCGCTGAGCGCCAGCCTGGGCCGCTCCGAATGACGCGATGCTGGCCGCCCCGGTGACGGGAACGTAGTTGCCCGTCACGGCCCCAAGGTTGACCGTGGCCGCCGCCGCGACGGACTGCGCGCGGGCTTGGTCGAGCGCCGCGGCGTACAGGGCGATGCGCTGCGCCGTGACGCGCGCCACCTCCACCCCCTGGATTGAGGCCGAGAGCGCCCCTGCGGCGGGCCGGCTGAGTCCGGTCCCCGGCTCGTCGGCGAAGGCGATGCCGGGCAAAGCCGTCGTGCCGTCTGGAAACAGGCCAAGGGCGGTGACAACGTTTTCCAAGGCCGTCAGGAGCGCGTCGGCGCGCTGAACCCAATCCTGAGTGATCGCATTGCTCATTCTCACCACTCCACAATCACGCCACCCGCGGCGCCGTTGGCCCCCGAGCCGCTGCCCCCGGAGGTGCCGTAACCGGCGCCCGCGCCGCCCGGCCAGATGCCGTGTCCGGCTCCGTCACCGATGCCGCCATGCGAGCCGCTTCCTCCCATAGGGGCCGACCCGCCCGTTCCGCCGACGCCCAGAAAGCCCGGGCCGCCGGTCTGGCCAGCAATGTTCAGGGTGCCGCCCGAGCTGGCGCCACCGCTCCCGCCCGCTCCAGGGGTTCCATAGCTGTCTCTTATACACATCTGACGCTGCCGACGATTATACGC
>NZ_JAUQTX010000116.1:0-19829 GCF_059803775.1 Azospirillum sp. UFLA03-27
GCTGTTATAGTCTCGTGGGCTCGGAGATGTGTATAAGAGACAGCCTCCCCTGCCGGCCCGAAAAAGCCAGTCCAAGACCCGGCCGAGCGCCGCCGCCGCCGCGGACGGGCTGGTCGTCCGGCTGTCGGGGCCGACGCGCGCTCATCTGCCCTTGCAGGTCGAAGCCCTCCGGACCTTCCTCGACACCACGGCCGGGGGTGCAACCGGAAAGGGTGACGGCGATAAGGCCGTCCCGGAAAATGACGAGGCCGTGGCGGCGCTGGCGGCCGCGACCCTGCATCGGCGGTCGCCCTTCACCCATCACCTCCACCTGATGGCGTCGGACCGCACGGATCTGCGCGCGAAGTGCGAGGCCTATCTCGCGGCTCCCGAAACGCCGGACTGGGTGCAGGGGGAGGAGGTCGCGGGCCACCGGCTGGTCTGGATCTTCGCCGGCATGGGCCCGCAATGGCGGGGCATGGGGGCGGATCTGGCCGATGCCTTTCCCGTCTACCGCGATACGCTGCGCGCGTGCGACGAACGCTACGCCGCGCTGTCGGGAATCTCCCTGCTCGCCGACAGCGCGACGGCGGACGCGCACGGAGCCGGGCTGGCGCCCGTGCCGGCCCAGCCGTTGACGCTGTTCCTGCAGATCGCCCTGGCCCGTCTTCTGGAATCCCGCGGCGTGCGGGCCGACGCGGCGGTCGGCCACAGCGTCGGCGAGATCGCTGCCTTCCACGCCGCCGGGGCGATCGACCTTGCCACCGCGGTCGCCATCGTCCATCACCGCAGCCGGCTGCAGAACCGCCTGGACGGCACCGGCGGAATGCTGGCCCTGCGGGCGGCGGTGGGCGAGGCGGAAGGCCTCGTCGCCGGGCATCCCGGCATCGCGCTGGCGGCGGTGAACGGTCCGTCATCGATGACGCTCAGCGGCTCGCGCGCGGCCTTGGCTGCCCTGGCCCTCACGCTGAAGAGACGGCGCGTCCCCCACCGCGCCCTGGCGGTGGGCGTCGCCTATCACAGCGCGGCGATGGACGGCCTTGAGGAGGAGTTCCGCGCGGCACTGGCGCCCTTCTCCTTCCGGATCCCGGACCGCGCGCTCTGGTCGACGGTGACCGGCCGCCCCGTCGACGAGGCGGTGATCGGCGGTGATTTCCCCGGCTACTGGTGGCGCAACCTTCGCGACACCGTCCTCTTCGCCCCGGCCGTGGCCGGGATCGGCGCCGCGGGTCCGGCGGTGTGCCAGGAGATCAGCGCGCATCCGACGCTGCTGGCGACGGTGACGGAGACGATCGGTGCCCCGGTCGTCGCCACTCTGCACCGGGGACGGCGGGACCGGGACGCCTTTGTCGAGAGCCTGGCGCGCTGGGCGACGCTGGGGGGGCGGCCCGACTGGTCCGCGCTCCTGCCGGCACCGTCAGCCGGCGCCGTCGCGACGCTGCCCCCCTATGCCTGGCGGGAGCAGCCCTACTGGAGCGAGGCGGCCGGCATGCGGGCCTTCCGGCTGCGCCGCGGGGACCATCCGTTCCTCGGTGCCCGGTGCTCGGCGCGGGACTGGGTCTGGGAAGCCGACATCGCGCCCGAGGCCGCCTGGGACTGGAAGGACCACAAGGTGCTGGGGCGGGCGCGCATGCCGGCCGCCCTGCTCATCGAGGCGATGGCCGCCGCAATGGTGGCCGTGCGGGGGACGGCGCCGGGTGGTGCGTCCATTCGCTTCGCCGACCTGCGGTTCCACAAGGGCGCGCTGGCCCGGTCCGGCGAGGCGAGGCTGCGGTTCACCTTCGACCCCGAGCGCGGCGACCTCCGCGTTGACGACCGGGACGACGGCGGGCGCCTTGCCGACGCGGTGGCGACGACCGCCCTGCCCTGCGCGTCCGGCCACGCCGTGCAACGGTTCGACGGCTGGTGCGGGGAGGAGGCCCGCGCGTGGTCCGGGGACCGCTACTACGACGCCCTCGTCGGGCTCGGGCACGATTACGGGCCAACCTACCGCTGCATCGAGACGATCCGCTTTGACGCCGCGCGGAGCGTCTCCCGGATCAACGCGGCCGCCGTCGTGGGGCTCGCTTTCCCGCCGGTGCTTCTCGACGGGCTGCTGCAGAGCCTCCTCTTCGTGGAACTGGCGGCGCGCTCGACCGACGGCCGGCGCGAGCCGGACCGTGTTCTCGGCGGCATCGCCGACGTCCGCCTGCATCACCCGATTACGGCCGCCGAACTGCCGCTCGCGGCGGCGACCCGGCTGGTGCGGCGCGACCATCGGGAAACCGTCGGCGACGCTGTGCTCACCGACGCGCGGGGGCGGGTGATCGTCGAACTGCGCGGGGTGACGCTGTCGCCGATCGAACCGCCATCGGCGTTCTCCGGTGGCCGCGGCCCGGCGGATGCCGTCCTGACCGCGGTCTGGCGGCCGCTTCCGGCCTCTGCCGCCGATCATAACGGCGAGGAGCGGCCCGGCGTGGAGCGGCCGAAGCTGTCGTGGCGCGTCCTGGCCGACGGGAGCGGCCTCGGCCAGCGGTTCGCCGATCACCTCGCCGCGTGGAGCGTCGCGGACGTCCGCGTATGCCGCAGCGCCGAGGACGCGGCCGGCGGCGACCGGGTGGTGGATTTCCGTCCGCTCGATGTCGCCGGACCGCCGGACCGCGGCGACGGCGAACGGATCGGCCGACTGATCGGCCAGCTTCGGGACAACTGCGCGCGCCTGCGGCGGCCGTCCCGGCTGTGGCTGGTGACGCGCGCCGCGTTCGCCGACGGCGATGCGGTGGCGCCGGTGGCGCGGTCCCTGTGGAGCGCCGGGCGCACGGTGGCGGAGGCGGAACGGATCGAGATGTTCGGCGGTCTCGTGGATCTTCCGGCGTCCTTGCCCCCGGACTGGTGCGCGCGGCTCCATGACCGGACGAGCGGAGCGGACTCCGGCGGCCAGTTCCGGCTGGACGGCGCGGGCGTCTGGTGGGAGCCGGGACTGGAGCCTGCCGGCGCGCGCGCCGCGGCGCGGCCGCCGGTGCTGCGCCGGGACGCCAGCTACCTCGTCACCGGTGCCTTCGGCGCCCTCGGCGGGCTGGTCACCGGGTATCTGGCCGATCACGGTGCGCGTGCCGTCGTGCTGGTCGGCCGTCAGCCCCTACCGCCCCGCGATGCCTGGGACGACGGGCACTCCGAGGACGTTCGCCGGCGGATCGGATGGGTCCGAAGCCTGGAGCAGCGTGGCATCCGGGTCGCCGTCATCGCCGCCGACATCGCCGAGCCGGCGTTCGCGCCGGCCGTGGTGGGCGCGCTGGCGGCGCAAGGCCTGCCGCCGCTGCGCGGAATCGTCCATGCGGCGGGGGCGATCGCCGACAAGGCGCTGACGGACACCGGTCCGGCGGACGTCGCCCGTGTCCTGGGACCCAAGGTGTCGGGCCTTCACAACCTTCTCGCCGCCTGCGACGGCGGTAGCCTGGATTTCCTGTTGCTCTACGGGTCCATCGCCAGCCTGCTGCCCGCCTACGGGCAGGCGGTCTACGCCGCGGCCAACGGTTATCTCGACGGCATGGCCGACTGGCTGTGCCGCCAGGGCGTGCCCGCACGCGCGCTGGGATGGGGGCCTTGGACCACCGGCATGGGAGAGGAGGCGTCACTCGCCGCCAGCTTCCGCGCCCGTGGGTTCTTCCCGCTCGCCCCCGCCGAGGGCCGGCAGCTTCTGGACATGGTCTGGTCATTGCCGGACCCGCAGCTCTGCCTGGTGGCCGCCGACTGGCCGGCGCTCGCCATGCGCCGGCCGCCCGGCCATTGGCTGTCCCGGGGCGGGGGGCCGGGGCCGGTCGCGGCGGCCGCGCCGCGCCACGACCTGGCGACCCTGGCGGACGCCGCCCGCACCGGCGGCTCCCCGGCCGCCCGTCGCGCGCTGGCGACGGACTATCTGCGGGCCTTGGCCTCGCGGGTCATGGGAATTTCCATGGATGACCTGACGGGGGACAGCGTGCTGTCCTCGTCCGGCGCGGACTCGCTGATGGCGGTGGAGATCCAGATGCGGATCGCCGCGGACTGGTCGGTCGATCTGGGGGTCGCCGACCTCCTCGGCCCCGTGCCGCTCAAGAGTCTGGCGGAGCAGCTGGGCGATGCCGATCCACCCATGCCCGGCGCGGATCCGTGAACGGGTGTCCTGATCCGAACGCCGCGCGGAACAACCCCTGGAGATCCTCGTGGCTGGTGTGCCGCGAGCTCTAGCGGTTGCGGTCGGCCGTGTGGTCGCGCCGCGCCATCTCGTCCAGCCGGTCCTCGGTCATCGGTCATGCCGACATCGCGCAGGCGCGGTGGAATGCCGAGGTCGGCGCACAGCGCATTGCCCGGACTCGTGACCTGGGGTTTCCAGCCAGCACGACGGAGGACTGACTGTTCGACCGCTCGACCGGGGAGGGGAGGGCGTCGTCGGAGTGGCCACAGCATCCCGGCGGCGCCTGGCTGGTCGGCCATGCCGGCGGGATCGGCCCGGACAATGTGACCGAGGTTGCTGAGGATCGCCGCCACTGGGCCGTACCGACTCGACATGGAAAGAGGGGTCCGGTCCGACGACGGGCTGGACCTGGATAAGGTCGAGGCGGTGTGTCGGGCTGTTTATCGCTGAAGTGATCTGCACGGGGTAATGAAGGCGCCGATCAACCCAGCGCTTTCAACTCTGCTTCCACCCCGACCAACTCGGCCTTGATGGATTTCAGCTTCTCGCGCAGTTCGGCACGGCGTTCTTCCAAGATCGTTTTCCGATCCTTTGGCTCGGAAGAGAGGGAAGGGGACCGTAGTCGTTTGCGGAACTGCGCCAACTCGGCCTTTTTCACCGTCGGCCTGACAAGCCCCTCCTGCTTCGCCGCTTCAAGTTCATTGGGCTTGAGCGACGTCAGGAGGTATGCGGCTTCCGACTCCTTGGGAAGTTCGTCAGGAGCGACAGCCCCCTGGCGGAGTGCTGCGGCCACGGTCATGTAGCGGTTGGCGCTCTGGTAGCTCAGGTGGCGAAGGGCGCCGGCATCGATCCGTTCGGCCAGTACCTTCATGAACTGGCCATGCGGGACAGATTCCTTCCAGTCCAGAAGCAGGTCGCCCACCAGGACGAAGCGCTCCCGGCTTTCTTCGAGCAGCCGATTGATCGAGTCCTCAAAACTCTCGCCGGCTAGAGATTTGGTGGCGCCGGCCGGCTGAGTGGGTCGCCCCGCAATGGTTTCGGCTCGGCGGTCGAGCAGTTGCCCCTTCCTGACCAGCTTCACGATGCAATCCCCAGCCGCTTACGAAGATATGCCCAAAGCGCGTCGACGTCGTCGGACGCCTTTGCCCCATCCACCTCAACCACACCGACGCCAATGTCGAAGGCTCTGTGGAACTCGTTGAGATCCGGCAGTTCGACCGGGCAGAGGTCGGCGCCGATGCGTGCCAGATCCCGTTTGGTCTCCGCATTGTCGAGGGCGCGCGGTTTCAGCCGGTTAAGCACGACCACAACGGGCTTACCTGTGGTGTGCAGGAACTCCAGCACCTTTGAGGTGGAGCGTCGGTCGTTGCTGGTGCCGCTGCTCGGAACGACGATAAGGTCGGCGGCTTCGATCAATCGCCTATAGGATTCGGGATAGGCCTCGACACCAGGCGGCGTGTCGATCACGAGAACGTCGACAGGCTCCGGGGGGGTAGGGGCCTCTTCAAGGTCGGCCAAGGGCTGGATGTAAACGGAGAGGGCGGGGGCCTGTTCCGGACGTGCTTCCCACCACTCAGCAAGCTGAGGCTGCGCATCGGTATCCAAGCCAGCGACAGTCAGGCCGGAGTTAGCGATTGCAGCCAGCAGGTTGGTTGCGACCGTGGTCTTTCCGGTCCCGCCTTTCCAGTTCGTGACGAGGATCGTCTTCACCACCACTCCTATCCCTGGCGGCGCTTTGGCGCCGGTCATTGTCGTATTCGAGCTTCAGGCTGGATGTCGCAGCGTGGCGGCGGAAATTGCCATGCCATGCGCGATGTCCAGCGACCTCCAAACCGGCAAAGGAGGGGAGGTCCTTAACCGGTTTGGCCAGCCACTCGACAGACCAATTGTCCGCCGTAAAGCGCGTACTGCGCAGTTGCAGGTGAACGACTTTAACGCAGACGGCCTAGCGCAGCAACGCGGCTCAGCTCGGTCGCAAAAGTACAACGACAGATCTGGACTGAGCGGATATCGAAGGTCGGGAGGGGAGGGTGGTCGCGAAAGTCCAGGCCTCAACGCAAAGCAGCGCTCAGGGATTGGCGGCGCGGAGGGGTGCAAGCGCCGCAGAGCCTTGACCCGCCGCAACTGAGGCCATCGTCCGGACTTCTCAGGACCCGGAGGTTGCCAAGGGTCGCGGCTTGCTCCGCCGTTTTGGGTCCTTGGCTCAAAGACGCGCTGTCCTGCGGCATTCCGGCTATCGAAACCTTCGCCGACGGCGTGAGTCAGGACGAGGCAGCCATCAATGCGGGCCTCAGCATGCCCTGGAGCAACGGGCAGTCGGAGGGGCAGGTCAACAAGCTGAAGCTGATCAAGCGTCACATGTACGGACGCGGCAGCTTCGATCTGCTGCGCCGTCGCGTCCTCCTCGCAGCCTGATCCTGATCCACGCAAAATGCGGGAGGTCCGGGAAACGGGGACCATGTCATACAATGCATCGTCAAATGCCGGGACTACAAACCCAGGGGACTCCCGAGGCTTGCTTGTTTGCATCCAAACAGGCTGTCAGGGGTAGGATAGCTTTCGATACGACAGAATATGACGAAACCAAACAGTATCCAACAAAGACGTGACAATGCAGACCGCGAAGTTGAAAGCAGGAGGCCCCTTCCGTAATTAGCGGTCGGGGCCTTTTGCTGTCAGACCTCCAGGCGCGTTGCGAGGCGGGCGAAGGTGAAGGGCTCATCCGTCAGGAAGCGGATGTCCTCGATCACCTGGGCGCGCAGCGAGCGGTCGTCGATGCTGCGGCCCCAGAAGGCCGTCTCGCCGAGATAGGCGGCGACCATTGCCTCCAGCGCCGCCGGGGTGCCGTCGTCCAGGGCGCCGATCGCGCGGACGCGCTCGACGATTTCGGCGGAGTCACGCGGCGGCAGCGTGTCGGCGCCGGGGAAGCGGCCGAGGTAGAAGGCCAGCCAAGCGGCCAGCGACAGGCCCATCAGCGGCGCCGGCCGGCCGAACCGCTCCCGGTAGGCGAGCAGCCGGTCCAGGTTGCGGGTCTGGTACTTGACGAGGCCGTTCAGGCTGATGTCGTACCACAGGTGCCGGATGTAGGGGTTGCGGAAGCGGCGCAGCACGGCGGCCGCGAAGTCCTCCAACTCCGGCTTCGGCAGGGTGAGGAAGGGGATGACCTCCTCGTTGAGCAGCCGGTCGAGGAAGCGCGCCCCGGCGGGATCGCTCACCGCCTCGCCCACCGTCTCGACGCCCGCCAGCAGGGCCAGGGCGCACAGGCCGGTGTGGGCGCCGTTGAGGATGGCGACCTTGCGCGCCTTGTAGGGGGTGACGTCGGCGGTGACGATGGTGCCCTCATCATGCTCGCCCAGCGGCAGGCGCAGCGCCGGCATCCCATCCTTGCGCTCGATCACGAAGAGGTGGAACAGCTCCGCCGCCGCCATGAAGCTGTCGTCGTAACCCAGCTCGCGGCGCAGGTCGTCGGCCTCGGCGCGCGGGAAGCCGGGGACGATGCGGTCGACCAGCGTGTTGTAAAAGGCGTTCGCCGTCTCGATCCACTCGATGAAGGCCGGCTCCAGCGCCCAGTCGCGGGCGTGCAGCAGGACGATGCGCTTCAGTTCCTCGCCGTTGTGGTCGATCAACTCGCAGGCCAGCATCTGCAGGCCGGCCTCCGCAGCGCCGTCGAAGGCCTTCCAGCGCTCGTGCAGGAAGCGGGTCATCTTGCCGGGGAAGGAGACCGGCGGCTCGTCGGCGTAGGCCACCGACGGGACATAGGCGATGCCGGCGTCGGTGGTGTTGGACACGACCACCGTGACGTTCGGGTCGCGCGCCAGCTCCAGCACAGACGCCCATTCGCCGTGCGCGGCGATCTCGTTGCGCACGCAGCCGATCAGCCGGGCCTGCGAGACCTTCTGGCCAGCCTCGTCGACGCCGCGCGACAGGACGGTGTAGACGCCCTCCTGCTCGTTCAGCGTCTGCGGGAAGCCGCCGGCGATCGGGCGGATGACGGTCACGCCCCAGTCGCCACCGGTGGCCTCGTTCAGGCGGTCGACCTTCCAGTCGAAGAAGGCGCGCAGGAAATTGCCTTCGCCGAATTGCACGATCCGCGTCGTCGTCGGGCGCGGCCGGCCGTTGAGAAAGGATGCGTTCAGGCGCTCCATGGTCGGCGTCCTTGTCTGAAGGGTGGTGGTGGGGTTCAGAGCGTGACGCCGGACTTGAAGATCACGAGGTCATGGACGTCGTTCTCCTCGTTGCGCGCTTCTTTGCCGTTGGCGACGGCGAGGATGCTGTCGATGAAGGACGGCAGCAGGCTGTCCACCGTGGCGGTGGCCTCGGCGATGGGGCCGGCGTTGAAGTCGATCCAGTGCCGCTTCTTCTCGGCCATGGCGGTGTTGGTGGCGATCTTCATGGTCGGCACGACGCCGCCCAGCGGCGTGCCGCGGCCGGTGGTGAACAGCACGATGTGGCAGCCGGCGGCGGCCAGGGCGGTGACCGCCACGCCGTCGTTGCCCGGCGCCTCCAGCAGGGTCAGGCCCGGCTTGCGGATGCGCTCGGCGTAGCGGATGACGTCGCGCACCGGGGAAAGGCCGGCCTTCTGGGTGCAGCCCAGCGACTTCTCCTCCAGCGTGCTGATGCCGCCCGCCTTGTTGCCGGGCGACGGGTTTTCGTAGATCGGCTGGTTGTGGTCGAGGAAATACTGCTTGAAGTCGTTGATCAGGGTGACGACGCCCTCGAACACCTCGCGGTTCTCGGCGCGCTCCATCAGCAGATGCTCGGCGCCGAACATCTCCGGCACCTCGGTCAGCACGGTGGCGCCGCCGATGCCGCACAGCCAGTCGGAGAAGGCGCCCAGCAGCGGGTTGGCGGTGATGCCGGAGAAGCCGTCCGAGCCGCCGCACTTCAGCCCGATGCGCAGGCGGTCGGCGCCGACCGGCTCGCGCTTGTCCTCGCGCATCACCGCGGCCAGTTCGGTCATCGCCTCCAGCGACGCCTCCAGCTCGTCCGACACCTCCTGGGTGGTCAGATAGCGCAGGCGGCGCGGGTCGGGATGCTCGAAACCCTGGGTGAACAGGGCGCGGGTGTTGTTCTCGCAGCCCAGCCCCATGACCAGCACGCCGCCGGCGTTGGGGTGGATGGCGAAGTCGCGCAGGATGTTGCGGGTGTTGTCGAGGTCGCCGCCGAGCTGCGAGCATCCATAGGGATGCTCCAGCACCATGACGCGGGAGCCCTCGGGCAGCAGGCCCATCTTCTCGAAGCGCTTGGCCGCGTTCTTGGCGAGGCCGTTGACGCAGCCGACCAGCGGGATGATCCACAGGTCGTTGCGCACGCCGATCTCGCCGTTGGCGCGGACGAAGGCCTGGATGGTCGGCGCCTCCCGTTTGGCCGGCGCCGCGTCGTTCGCCGGTCCGGCGTAGGCGTAGTCCTGCAGGCCGCCCAGCGCGGTCCCGATGTTGTGGGTGTGGATGTGCCGCCCCACCGGGATCGCCTCCTTGGCGAGGCCGATCACGCTGCCGTACTTGATGACCCGGTCGCCCGGCTGGTGCGGCGTCACGGCGAACTTGTGGCCCTGCGGCACCTCGTCGAGCAGGACGACGCCCAGACCGTCGATCGCGGTGCCCTGGGCCAGCGGCTCCAGGGCGACGGCGACGGTGTCGCTGGAATGGATCTTCAGGTACTTCGACATGTCAGGCCCCTTGGGGGAGAAGCGAGGGAAGCGGGAGGGCGGCAGGAGGGCTTAGCGGGCCAGAACCAGCGAGAGTTCCGGCACGAAGGTGACGATCATCAGCGCCACGAACAGCGCCACGAAGAGCAGGGTGGATTGCTTCATGAAGTCCGAGATCTTCACCTTGGCGAGGTTGCAGACCAGCAGCATCACCGTGCCCACCGGCGGCGTCAGACAGCCGACCGCGAGGTTCACGATCACCACGATGCCGAAATGGATCGGGTCGATGCCGAGCTGGTGCACCGTCGGCATCAGCAGCGGGACCATGACGATGAGGATCGCGTTGCCCTCGATCAGCATGCCGAGGAACAGCAGGAGCAGGTTGAGGATGAGCAGGAAGACGTACTTGTTGTCGGTCAGCGCCGTGATGTAGGTCGCCAACTGCTGCGCCGCCTGCTCCAGCGACAGGATCCAGGCCAGCGCCGAGCAGGCCATGATGACCAGCATCACCGACGAGGTCGCCTTGAAGGTGCCGACCAGGGCGTCCACCACATGGGCGACGCGCATCTCGCGGTAGATCACGAAGCCGATCACCAGGACGATCAGCACGGCCACCGCGCCCGCTTCCGTCGGGGTGAAGATGTTGGCGCGGATGCCGCCGATGATGGCGACCAGCAGGACCAGCACCGGCCAGGCCCCGATCAGCGCGCTGGTGGTCTCCGACCGGGTCGGCCAGCTGTCGCGGGACGGCGGATAGCCGTTGCGCTTGGACACGATGTAGGCGGCGACCATCAGCATGGCCGCCATCACGATGCCGGGCAGGATGCCGGCCATGAACATGGCGCCGATGGAGACGTCGGCGACGAGGCCATAGATGATCAGCGCAATGCCCGGCGGGATGATCGGCGTCACCAGCGCGCCCGACGCGGTGACGGCGGCGGCGAAGGCGCGGTTGTAGCCCTTGCGCTCCATCTCCGGCACCAGCATGCGGGTCAGCATGGCACTGTCGGCGAGGTTGGAGGCGCTGACGCCGCCCAGCAGCGTGCTCAGCATGATGTTGGTCAGCGCCATGCCGCCGGTGAACTTGCCGACCAGCAGGTCGGCCACGCGCAGCAGGCGCTTCGCCACGCCGGTGTGGTCCATCAGCGTGCCGAGCAGGATGAAGAAGGGAATCGCCAGGAGGGACAGATTCTGCGAGGCGCCGATCAGCCGCTGCACCGCGATTTGGTCGGGCACCGGGCTGAAGAACACAAAATATACAAGAACGGATGCGAAAATAGCAATGTAAAGCCGCATGTTCAAAGCGAACAGGCAAAGCATGATGAGAATGATGACGGGCCAGCTCATGGCGTCTTCCCCTTCGCGATCACCATGATGTCGATAAAGCAGCGGCGCAGGAGATAGGCGACGAGGCCAACTGCACCGACCGGAACGGCGATGTCGATCCAGAACCACGAAATCTGAAGAATTTCAGTCAGCTTGTACTGGGCGCTCTGGGCGAGCAGATAGCCGAGCCAGCCGGCGTAGGTCAGAACCACGATCGACAGGGCCGAAACGGCCAGATCGACCGCCGCCCGGATGCGGGTGGGCAGAAGGTCCACGAACAGCGGGATGTCGAGATGCTGGCCGTCACGCTCGGCGACGATGGCGCCGATCATGATGATCCAGATCATCAGAAGCCCGGACATTTCCTCGCCCCAGTGCAGCGGGGCGTCGAAGATGTAGCGCGCGAACACCGCCGCGATGGTCATCACCACCAGAGCGGCCAGCGCGCCTCCCGCGACGACCGATGGCAGACGCCGGATCAACTCCATGGCATACTCCTCCTAACGATCCGGGCGGAGCGGCAACCCCGCCCGGATTTGCTTATTTTTACTTGAGGTCCTTCTGGATCTGCTCGTACAGGCCGGCCGACCACTTGGGGAACTGGGTGTAGACGACCTTGGTGGCCTCGCGGAACGGCGCCGGATCCGGCTGGATCACGGTGACGCCGGACGCCTTCATCTTCTCGATGAACTCGGCGTCCTGCTCGGCGGCCAGCTTCTGGCTGTAGAGGCCGGCCTCGTAGCCGGTCTCATGGACCATCTTCACGACGTCCGCCGGCAGCTTGCTGAAGAAGGCCTCACCGCCGACCCACACCGACGTGTTGGTCAGGTAGCCGACGAGGCTGAGATACTTGGCCTGCTCATGCAGCTTGGCGCCATACAGCACGGAGATCGGGTTCTCCACGCCGTCGATCAGACCGGTGGTCAGGGCCGGGTAGACCTCGCCCAGTGGCATCGGCGTCGCGGTGGCGCCCATCGCCTCGATCGTCTTGATCTGCATCACGTTGTTCGGGACGCGGATCTTCATGCCCTTGAGGTCCTCGGGCGTGTTGATCGGCTTCTTGGCGAGGATGTGGCGCACGCCGTACAGGTAGTTGGACATGACGATGTGCACGCCCTTCTTGCGCAGCGCCTCGTCCTTCTTCTTGAACCAGTCGCTCTCGTAGATCTTGAAGAGCTTCTGGGGGTCGTCGGTCAGGTACGGGCCGAACAGAACGCCGAGGTCCGGATCGTAATCCTGCAGGAAGCCGACGTCGGACAGGGTGATGACGTTCATGCCCATCATCGCCTGTTCCATCACGTCCTTCTTGGCGCCCAGCTGGGAGCTGGGGAACAGCTTCAGGGTGACCTCACCCTTGCTCTTCTCCTTCAGAAGGTCGGCCCAGTGATGCATCACCCGGTCGAGCGGCTCGCCCGGGTTGTTCTCGTACGCGACCATGATTTCGGTCTTGGCCATGGCGCCGGACGCGGCACCGATGGACAGCACGCACGCGGCAAGGGCGGACGCCAGAAAGCGCTTCATTATTTCCTCCATAGTGGATGCCGGAGGGCCCGTCTGTGGACGGCGCCCATAGGCAGATTCCGCCGACAGGGCGGAACCCGGCGACGGGACCGGCACGCCCCGCCGCGGCAGTTCTGATGACGACAGCGCCTTGCGGGCGCCGCCGGAACGGTCAGCGCTCGATCATCACCTTGACCGTGGTATCGCGCTCCTTGGCCCAGTAGGGCAGGGCCTTGTCGGCCTCCTCGAAGGGAAAGACCTTGGAGATCAGGTCGTCGGGGGCGTGGTCGAGCGTTTCGAGATAGCGGATGACGGCCTGGAAATCCTCGGAGGTCGCGTTGCGCGACCCCATGATGTCCAGCTCCTTCAGGTTGAAGAACTGCGTCTTGTAGGACACCGGCTCCTTGGCGTAGCCGATGTAGACGACGCGGCCGGCGAAGGACACGAGGTCGATGGCCTGGGTGAAGGTGGCGGGCAGGCCGACCGCCTCGATCACCACGTCGGCGCCGTCACCGTTGGTCAGCTCCATGACGCGGGCGGCCACATCCTCCTTGGCGGCGTCGATGGTGTGGGCGGCGCCGTAGCGGCGGGCTAGACCGGTCTTCGCCTCGCCGATGTCGACCGCGATCACCGTGGCGCCGCGATGGACGGAGCCGGCAATGGCGCCCATGCCGATCATGCCGCAGCCCAGCACCAGCACGGTGTCGGCCGCCTCGACGCGACCGCGCGCCGCTGCGTGGAAGCCGACCGACAGCGGCTCGACCAGCGCCAGATGGCGCGGCGCCAGCGTGTCGTTCAGGATCAGCTTGCCGTAAGGCAGGACGATGCGCTCGGCCAGACCGCCGTTCTGCTGCACGCCCAGCGTGCGGTTGCTGCGGCAGGCGTTGACCCGACCCTTGCGGCAGGACGGGCAGGTGCCGCAGGCGGTGTAGGGAATGACGATGGCGCGCCGGCCCACGGTGTATTCAGCCGGAACGCCCTCGCCCACAGCGGCGATTTCGCCGCCGATCTCGTGGCCGGGGATGCGCGGCAGGGAAACCAGCGGGTTCAGCCCCTTGAAAGTGCTGAGGTCGCTGCCGCACAGGGCGACGTGGCGGATGGCCAGGAGCACCTCGCCGGGGCCGGGAGTCGGCTCCGCCACCTCGTGGATCGCGCAGACGTCCACGCCTTCGATCATCAGTGCTTTCACAGGTGATGTCCTTTTTTAGGAAGCGGACGTGTTCAGGGCATGGGCGTAGCCGAAGGCTGCGCCTCCTGGTTGAACACGCTTTCGCTGAATTGGAAGTGTGCGTTGCTGGCCTCGACGGCCTTCTCGACGGAGCGCTCGCGCAGCGCTGCGATGATCTGGCGATGATAATCGACCGTGGTCGGCCCGATCACCGCATTGCTCTTGCCGATCTCCATGTAATAGATCATCGGCTGCGACATCGCCTGATACATCTTCTGCAACATGGAGTTGCGGGATGCGGCGACGATGGCGGCGTGGAAGCGGAAGTCCACTTCCGCCGCTTCGCGCACCGTCAACTGGTGCTCCATGTCTTCGGCCAGACGGTTGAGCCCGTCGATCTCCGCATCGGTGATGTGCCGGACCACTTCAGGCAGCACGCCGATCTCGATGATCCGGCGGAACTGCAAGACTTCCCGACAGGTTTTGACGCTGCGGTCGAAGCATTGATCGAGAATACGGAACATCGCCTCGATGTCCGGCTTGCTGGCGCGCGGGCCGCGCTGCGTCTTCTCCACCAAGCCGTAGGCTTCGAGGAAGATGATGACTTCGCGGATCGTGTTGCGGCTGACGCCGAACCGTTCGGCCAGCAGACGTTCGTTCGGAAGCAGATCGCCGGGCTGGTAGCGCTCGGGAATCTCCTTGCGAAGCTCTTCGAAGATGGCTTTGACGGTTGAGACGCCGTTCATGATCGCGCCGCCTGAGTTTGGTCCAACAATTGGACAACTGATGGCGAAACGATAGCACCGTGCGGCGGCGCACGAAACGGCAAAGAGAGTCATAAAATGTTGAAAACAGCGCTGTTAACGCATGATGCAAAACGTAGCGCACGCTCCGAGAGAAAAACGCGATAGCGTCCACGCCCGGCGGGCAGCGCCTCTACTCGGACTTGGCGATCACGACGGCCTTGAACCTTGCGCGCCGTGTTCCGGCTGCCATTGCACCAAACCGAAGGCTTGGTCGGCTCCATCGTCCAACTGGTTGGCGTGGACTTTGCCGTCCCGGACCATTCCACCCTCAGCCGCCGCGCCCAGACCCTGGACCTCCCACCGGAGCCGGTATCTTCGGGCGGCGCTGTGGAGTTGCTGGTCGACAGCACGGGTGTGAAGCTGTGTGTTCCCGGAAAATGGTTGGTCGAAAAGCAAGGGCCCCAGCGCCGACGCGCGTGGAAGAAGCTGCGTGTCGGTCTGGTTGCCGTGACCGGGCAGATCCTCGCGGTGACCCTGACCGACCACGATGTTGATGACGGCTCGCGGCATTATCTTGCGTTGATGACGGCTCGCGGCATTATCTTGCTCGGATGTCGCTGCTCTTGTATGCCCGCCATCAATTTCCGCCCGCCGTCATCCGGCATGCGATCTGGCTCTATCTGCGGTTCACCCTGAGCTACCGGGATGTCGAGGAGCTGCTGGCGGGACGTGGCGTGAACGTGTCCTACGAGACGGTGCGGCGCTGGGTCGTGAAGTTTGGCCCGGCCATCGCCGGCAACCTGCGGCGGCTCCGGCCGAAGCCCAGCCCGCGCTGGCACTTGGGTGAGATGATCATCCGGATTGGCGGCCGGCTGATGTCCCTGTGGCGGGCGGTCGACGATGAGGGCGAGGTGCTGAAGGTGCTCGTTCAGCGCCGACGCGACAGGGCGGCCGCCGGCAAGCTGATGCGCAAGCTCCTCAAGAAGCATGGCTTCGCGCCCACCCAGGTGACCACCGACCAGTTGCGCTCCTATGGGGCGGCGTTCCGGGAGATTGGCTTGGCGGCGCGCCATGAGCAAGGCCGCCGCCAGAGCAACCGCGCCGAGGTCTCGCACCAGCCACTACGGCGACGCGAACGGAAAAGCCAGCGCTTCAAATCGCCGGGGTCCGCCCAGCGCTTCGTCTCCCTGCACGCCGCCGTCTACAACGGCTTCAACCTTCAGCGCCACTTGGTCGCCCGCCACACCCTGCGCACCTTCCGGGCGCAGGCCAGGGCCGACTGGCAGGCCGCAACCGCCGCAGCGTGAGTAAAGCTGCGAATTCAGTCTGTACCCCGGCTCGGTTCCCGTGGCAACGCCTCTCCAATTGCATGATGAGGAGGTATCATGCCAGCCACCGACAGAAGAATGAGCGGTGCGACGATATCACGGTGGGAAGAGGCTCGACCGAACCGGCCCGTTCACATAAAGCGTTCTCATCGCCCCCGTAGCCCTTCCTCGAGCAATGCCTCCAGTCTGGTGGGATCGATTGGCTTGTGCAGCATGCGAATGCCGGTCCGCCCGGCCTCGGCCAGCCGTTCAGCCGAGGTGTCGCCGGTCACCAGAACCGTGATCGGCGTGCCGCGTCGGCGGGCTTCGCTGATGATGACCACGCCGGTCTCTCCCGCACCCAGGGAGTGATCGGCGATCAGGATGTCCGGTGGAGCCTCAAACTCCTTCAGCATGATCCGGGCCTGCGCCAGCGTGCGGGCAGTGCGCACGGACACGCCCCAGCTCCCTAGGGTGACCTCCAACGCTTTCAGCACCATTGGTTCATCGTCCACCACCAGGGCCGTCCGGCCCCGCAACGTCCCGTAGAGCGCCTCTCGTCCAGCGGCTGGCACCTGCGCTTCGTCTTCTGCCAACGGAAGCGTCAGGCTGAAGGTGGACCCTTTACCGGGTTCGGAGCGGACCGTCACCCGGGTCGCCAGCAGATCGGCGACCCTCTGCACGGTGGCGAGGCCGATGCCGAAGCCGCGTGCATGCTCACGGGTCGCGTTTCCGATCTGGTAATAGGGATCGAAGATGCGCTCCATCTCCTCCGGGGCGATGCCCCGCCCGGTGTCGGTCACGTCGATCGCCAGCTGGTTCTCTTCGACTCGCGTCTCCACCGTGACGCCGCCCTGTTCGGTGTATTTGATGGCGTTGGAAATCAGGTTGCGCAGCACCAATTCCACCAGCAGCGGGTCGGACCGGACCGATCTGGCAGCCGGCGGCATATGCAACCACAGCTTCGCCTCGCGCGCCGGGCCTTGGAACTCGCCGTAAAGACGCTTCAGCAACTCGTCGAGGTCGAAGACCCGCTCCTGCGCCGTGAGCAGGCCGGCGTCGAGTCGCGCCACCTCCAGGAGCCCGCTCAGCATGCCCGTCAGGCTGGTCATGCTGTCCGACAGCGGCTTCAGCAGTTCGTGCGCCTTCGGGTCGAGCGGCTGCCGCCGCAAAAGCTCGAGAAACAGGTTGGCCGCCTGCACCGGCTGGCGCAGATCATGGCTGACCGAGGCGAGGAAGTTCGACTTCTCCCGGCTCGCCGCCTCGGCCGCGTCACGTGCCTGTTGCAGCAAGGCTTCGGCGTGCTTGCGGTCGTGGATGTCGGTCGAGGTGCCGAACCAGCGGAGGATCGCGCCACCGTGCGGATCGCGGTAGGGCAGGCCGCGGACCAGGAACCAACGGTACTCCCCCGTCTTCGAACGGAGACGATGCTCGGCAAGGAAAAGGCTGCCCGCCTGCTGTGCCTCTTGGAAGCGCTCGGTCGTCAGCGCCGCATCGTCCGGATGGATGAAGTCGGCGATGACGTCCGACACCGTGGTTGGCGCCGTCCGAGCGTCGTAAGCGACACCCGTATAGTCGGTCCATTGGCGGTTGAAGAACTCGACCCGTCCCTCGGCGTCGGTGATCCAGACGATCTGCGGCACGGCGTCCGCCATCAGACGGAACCGCGCCTCGCTTTCGCGCAGGGCCGCTTCGGTCTCCCGCCGGACGGTCAGATCGGCCGTGACCGCCAGGAAATGGCTCTCGTCCCCGTCGTTGCCGGGCACGATCGTGATGCCGCTGTTCGCCCAGACGTGCGTCCCGTCGGGCCGCCGGTAGCGCTTGTCGAGCGCCACGGTCTCACCCGTCCGCAAGGCCTGTTCAATGGCTTTGCGGCTCGCCGCAAGATCATCCGGGTGGGTGACGTCGGCGACGGACAAGCCCACGACCTCCTCCCGCGGACGTCCCAGGATTCGGCAGAGTTCGTCGTTCACGCGGAGGAAGCGGCCATCCGGCGTGAGTTCCGACAGGCCGACCGCCGCGCGGGCGAAGAGGGCGGACAGCCGCGCCTCGCTGCGCCGCAGGGCCTCGTCGGTGCTCCGGCGGGAGGTGATGTTGCTGGCGGTCCCGAACCACTCGCAGACCTCGCCGTCCGCATCCAGGATCGGCACAGCCCGCGAATGCGTCCATCCCAGTGATCCGTCGGCCTGCCGGACCCGATGCTCCAGATCGAAGGCGCTCTTGGTCCGGATGGCTTCCCGTACGGCGTCGAGAAGCTGCGGCTGATCGTCCGGATGGATGTACTCCTCGAGCCACGCCTTGTTGCCGTCCGTCGTATCGGTGAGGAAGCCGTGCCCGTCAAGCTGCCGCAGTTCCGTCCAGTCGATGTTCATGCGGTAGATGGCGTAGGAGGAGGCCTTCACCAGGGCGCGGAAGCGGCTCTCGCTGTCGCGCAAGGCGAGTTCGGTCCGCTTGCGGTTGGTCACCTCATGCACCGTCACAAGGACGCCCGCGATGGTTCCGGCATCGTTGCGAACCGGACTGTAGGTGAGGTCGAACCAGGTTTCCTCCGCCACGCCGTTGCGCTCGAGGATCAGCTTCTGGTCGTCGAACCCGCGGGATTCACCGTGGAGCACGGCCTCGTAGATCGGTCCGTTGAAGTCCCAAACCTCGGGCCAACACTCGCGGGTGGGTTGGCCAAGGGCGCGGGGATGTTTGCCGGCGGTAATTTCGGCGTAGCAATCGTTGTAGATCTGGATGAGGTCTGGTCCCCAGAGAACAATCATGCCAAGCGGGGAGGCAAGAATCAGGTCGACGACTACCTGCAAGGACAGAGGCCAGTTCGCCTTCGGTCCGAGGGACGTCGCAGCCCAATCATGGGTCCGGATCAGCGCTCCCATGGCCCCGCCTCCACTGGGCCAATCCAGCTCCGAACCGATGCCGTCAGGGATCATGGCCGCCGCTTGTGGCAGGAGGCTGGGCAAGCGACGCCGGCGGCAGCGCAACACGCTCCTGAAGCAGGCGCAAGCCGTCGCGCACCACTTCGCTGGCCGTCTGGTAGCGACCGGACGCCACCAGAGTCTGGACGAAGCGGTCGAGTTCCGGGGTGAGGGAGATGCTCTGGCTGATGCGCCTGGACATGTGACCATCGCAACGGAAGAGAAGCGGTGCCACAGAGTACGACACCGGGTTGGAGCCCGGAAGTCGACCGAAGGGCATGATACCTCCAGTCATAGTTTTCAAACGGGGGGAGGAGCGGTGGCAATGCAGAAGACAATGCAGCGGGCGTGTCTGAGAGGCAAGCTGGGCTGGATCGGGCTTGGATCAAATGCATCGGGCCGTAAGCATCGAGCGGTAATGAAGCAACTCTAAAGCGCGAGATGCTGATCTTTGATTGAATGTAAATCTGTTACTGCGCCTGAAAAGTTGCATAATGGCGCCGCCACCTTGTCGGTTGTTTGATTGCTGGGGAATGGTTGGCCCATCAGGCCGCTATGGGCGCGGCAACGCTGGACATGCGGGTTCTTGCTAAAGACACTCCCAAGGAACTAGGCGGGGCACTTTTCGCCACCCCGGCGGCGCAAAATATCGTGCCGCCGGGGTGGCGAAAAGTGCCCCGCCTGCTGTTGACGCCGGAAAAGGGAGCGTAAGTTCGGACGTGGAAGCGGTCGCTCGTGAGAAAAAGAGGCAGTCTCCGCCTAATGTTGTGGTGAGCGAGTTCTGATTCGCCGGTTGGACGACTGGGCTGCAAGCCATTGCCGCGGCCCGTCGGTCGATGGTGCCGGTCACCGGCAACCTACCGCTGCACAACCCCTTTTCCCGGGGGATCTGAAACTGCCCCAGGCAAAAGCCTCCACCACCTCCAGCAACCGGGGAGCGCCATTGAGCGCAGCCTGTGGGTCGACCGCAATCCCAATCTTGGAAGAGGAACGAAGCAAAGAGGATTCACTTAGGGTCCGGACTCATAACCAGTAGGCGACGGTTGCCACGATGTAGACGGCTGCCATGAAGTTGGTGGCGGAGCGGT
>NZ_JAUQTX010000117.1:0-19713 GCF_059803775.1 Azospirillum sp. UFLA03-27
GTTATAGTCTCGTGGGCTCGGAGATGTGTATAAGAGACAGGCCATAGAGCGCGGCGGGAAGCGGCCGGCCGGTACCCCCGCCCTCCTTGCGGTGCCAGGACAGGATGCAGGAGCACACCCGCACCGCCGCCTCGGTGGAGCCGGTGTTCTGAGCCGCGAAGGGGCTGGCCTCGCAGGCCGCCAGGAAATCCCGGTTCGCGTCGGTCCGCCCACCGTCCGGCGGGTCGCCGCTGAAGACCAGCAACGCCGCCAGGGACGCGAAGAAGAAGACGAACAGCAGCGAACGCGGGTTGCGGAACACGGGCGGGACCCTCCCTTCAGGCCGAACGGATCTGCCGCAGGAACGCGCCGGCCTGCTCGCGCAGGGCCAGCGCCTGCCGGCCGAGGTCGGCGGCGGCGGAGCGCACCTCCGACGCCATGGTGCCGGTCTCACGGGCGGAGGCCGACACGTCGCGGACGCTGTGGGTCACCTCCGACGTGCGGTCGGCGGCGCGCTGGACGCTGCGGGCGATCTCACCGGTGGTGGCGTTCTGGCGGTCGGCGGACCCGGCGATGCGGCCGACCAGATCGTTGACAGCGACCACCGTGCGCCCGATGCCGCCGATGGCCGTCACCGCACTGCCGGTCACCGCCTGGATCTCCGCGACCTGCTGGGCGATCTCGTCGGTCGCCTTGGCGGTCTGGTTGGCGAGCCCCTTCACCTCGTTGGCGACGACAGCAAAGCCCTTGCCGGCCTCCCCCGCCCGCGCCGCCTCGATGGTGGCGTTGAGCGCCAGCAGGTTGGTCTGCGCGGCGATGCTCTGGATCAGCGTCACCACCTCCCCGATCTTGCCGGCGGCGGCGGCGAGCCCTTCGACCGTGTGGTTGGTGCGCTCCACCTCCTCCACCGCATTGCGGACCATGCGGGAGGACTCGTCAATCTGACGGGACACCTCGACGATGGAAGCCGTCAGCTCCTCGGTGGCGCCGGCCACGGTCCGCACGTCGTCACTGGCCTCGCCCGCCGCACCGCTGACCGCGGCGGCCCGCCCGCTGCTGCTCTCGGCGATGCCATGCAGGCGCTGGGCGTTGGATTCAAGCTGGGCCGTGGTGGCGCTCAGCGTCTCGACGACGCTCAGCATCGTCCCTTCGAAGTTGCGGGCGACCGACTCCAGCGCGTCGCGGCGGTCCCGCTCGGCGCGGGCGCGCTCCTCCGCCTGGGCGGCGTCGAGCCGGGCGACGCGCTGTGCGTTCTCCTTGAAGACGCTCAGCGCCCTGGCCATGCCGCCGATCTCGTCCTTGCGGCCGAGCGCCGGGATCTCAACCGACAGTTTCCCCGTCGCCAGCCGCTCCATGGCGCCGCGCATGGCGGACAGTGGTCGGAAGATGCGCCGCGACAGCAGCAGACTGCCGCCGGCCACCAGCAGCGTCACCACGGCGCCCAGCCCGCCGATCATCGTCTGGGTGTCGCGGATCGGGGCGAAGAATTCCGCCCTCGGCACGCCGACATAGAGCACGCCGACCACCTTGCCCGAGCGGTCCTTGATCGGGTCGTAGGCGGTGTAGAAGGGAACGCCCAGGATGTCGGCCTGCCCGCGGTATGGCTCGCCCCGGACCAGCACCGAATCATAGACCGGTCCCTTGGCCAGCTTGGTGCCGACGGCGCGCCCGCCGTCCGGCTTCTGGACGTTGGTGGTGACCCGCGTGTCGCCCATGAACAGCGTGGCGGTGCCGCCGACCAGCGTCTTCACCCGGTCCACCGGCTCGAAGAAACCGTTCAGAGCCCGGTCGCCGGCATACAGCGTGCCGTCGCGAACGCTGATGTCACGCCCGTACTGGTTCAGCACGTCCCAGGCGACGCGCATGTTCGTTTCCTGCCGCTCGACCGCCATGCGCTCCGCGTAGCGGCTCAGCAACGTTTCGTTGACAGCGAAGGTGGCGCTCGTCAACACGACCAGCCCACCGACACACAGCGACACCGTCTTGCCCGAAAGCGACAGCGAGCCGACCCCCGTCAGCAACCCCATGGCGAACCCCCGCGCCCAATGATGCCCATTGAATCCGAGCGTTTCGTACCCCAACGAACCGCAGCGGAATAAAAGCGTCAGAGGCTCTTAACAAATCGTTCTGCGCTGCACCATGCCTCACCCGCGGCGGAGCGCGGCGCATCCTTTTTAGAGCGATTCAAATATATATGAACAGCTGTTCATATAGATTGACACCCAGACTCTCCGGCGTTAGGGTCCGCCCCGTCATTGGGGAGTAGCCACCCTCTAGCGAGAGGGGCGTGCGCCAACAGACTCGGGATCATCCTGCCTCAGGCGGTCCCGTGGTGCACGCGGCAGCCGGACAGAGTCCGGCCGGTTCGGCAAGACCGATGGTGCGGACGCTCCCGAAGGCCAACCGGGGGTAGCCGTGCTGTCGTGTCCGTTTGGCCGGAGTTCGTTGCCATGCTCGGTGTGACCTCCCTCGTCCTCGCCGTCAGCCTTTCCATGGACAGCTTCGCCGCGGCGCTGGGCCGTGGTGCCGTTCAGAAGCGTCCCGGCCTGTCCGAGGCGTTGCGGGTCGGTTTCGCCTTTGGCCTCTGCCAGCTGTCGATGGCCTCCATCGGCTGGGCGGTGGGTTCGGCCTTCGCCGGCTTCGTCCAGGCGGTGGATCACTGGATCGCCTTCGGCCTGCTGCTGCTGATCGGCGGCTCGATGATCCGGAACGCGCTCGCCGGGGAAGAGGACGACGAGGCTGCCGCCGCCCGCTCGGGCTGGCTGGCCCTGCTGACCGTGGCGGTGGCAACCAGCATCGACGCCAGCGCGGTGGGGGTCGGCCTCGCCATGGCGGACGTGAACATCGCGGTGACCGCCAGCCTGATCGGCGTCGTCACCTTCCTGATGGGCTTCGGCGGCGTCCTGCTGGGCCGGGCCGCCGGCCCGCTGCTGGGGCGCCGGGCGGAGCTGATCGGCGGCCTCGGCCTGCTCGCCATCGGCACCAAGATCCTGGTCGAGCACACCCTGCTGTAACGCCCAACCGTCAGCGGTCGCCGTCCTCAGGCGGCGACCGCGTGGATGGTGTGGCCGGCGGCGACGGCGGCCACCGTCTGGGCGAGCAGGCCCGGACGCTCCTGAACCCGGTCGCAGACCGCGCTGAAGTCGATGGACAGCGCCCGCTGCCCGCGGTCGCTCAATTCGCCGCAACGCCGCCCGGCGTGCTCCAGGGTCGCCACGGCGGCGCGGATGACCCCGGCCCCGATCTTCAACCGGCTGGCCCGTGCGGCCTCGGCGATGTGCGGCTCGTTCTGCGCCAGCCAGTGGGACAGCCCCTGCGCGGCCAGCGCGAATTCCCGCTCCAGCGCTGCCGGGTCGCACAGCACGGCACCGTTGGGCAGATGGAGCCGGCCATTGGCCGATGGGAGCGACAGCGCCGCCGCGATGATCGCGGAGGCCAGTTCCTGCCCGGAAAAGGGCGTCGTCATACAATCAATCATCATGCAAGCGTTCATCGGTTCGCTCTCCAGCAGGACCCGGCGCTCACTCAGCGCACGGACAATGTCAGGGCACGGACAATTGCGCGCGGGCCATGCCGCCGTGCAGCGTGTCGAAGCAGACCACGCACTCCGGCGAGTCGGCGATGTAGGCCAAAACGTCCGCATAGGGGCCGTCGATGTGGATGAGTTCCGCCCCGCGATCCTCCGCCGGCCCCCGGCTGTGGGTGATCGTCAGCATGTCCATGCGCGGGCCGCGCCCGCCGGTGGTCGCCGCCAGCACCGCGGCCCGCTGCCGATGATCAGAAAGGCGATGATCGGACGGCCGATGATCGGGGCGCAGGGCGACCACGACGCCGGCGGGAGCGACATCGTCGACACCGCGGACGGCGTTCGGGCGGCTTCCGGGACGGACGGCGGAAAGGGTCTTGACCATGGCTCACCTCAAGGGCTCGGGCTGGCGATACGGACGGATTGGCTTGGCGGAAGGGGCGGACAATCGCTCCGCCTCACTGTTGGTATACCGTATCCCAGAACAATCTTAGCCTCAAGGACGATTTTGCGAAATTTTCATCCCGCTCCGCAGCAAGACACCGTTTGCCCCCAGAGTCCGGGCGGCTTTTCCGCAGGGAGGAAAAGCGGAGGCTCCACGCTGGACAGGCGGGCGCGGGCGTGCTCAGAGGATAGGGTCGGTCACTGTCACGGGAATCGGTCCATGGACCCGGTCGCCACCTCCGTCATCCTCGTCCACGGCGCCTTCGCGGACGGCTCCGCCTGGAGCCACGTGATCCCCCTGCTCCAGGCCCAGGGGCTGGAGGCGATCGCCGTGCAGAATCCGCTGACCTCGCTGGACGAGGATGTCGCCCACGTCCAGCGCGCCATCGACCGCGCCAAGGGGCCGGTGGTGCTGGTCGGCCATTCCTGGGGCGGGGCGGTGATCACCCAGATCGGGAATCAGGACAAGGTGAAGGCGCTGGTCTATGTGGCGGCCTTCGCGCCGGGGATCGGCCAGTCGCCGAACGACACGCTGAAGCCTTTCCCGCCCTCGCCCGGCCTGTCCAGCGTGTCGATGGACCGCGCGGGCTATCTGCATTTGTCAGCGGAGAGCCTCGCGGCGAACTTCGCGCAGGATGTGCCGGCGGCGGAAGCGGCGCTGCTGGCTGCGACCCAGGGGCCGGTCCATGCCGGCTGTTTCCGCACGCGGGTGACCGCCGCGGCGTGGGAGCACAAGCCGTCCTGGTACATTGTCGCCAGCGAGGACCGGATGCTTCCCCCGGCCTTCCTGCGGGCGACCGCCGAACGCATCGGCGCGCGGACGGTGGAGGTCGGGGCCAGCCACATCCCGCACGCCTCCCGGCCCGACGCTGTGGCGGCGGTGATCATCGAGGCGGCGGGAGCCCGCTGACGGGCACCCGACCGCTCCCGGTCACGGTATCACGGCATCATCCGACGGCGCAGCAGCAGGCGGGCTCCGGATCGGATTCGTCGTCGTTCGCGGCGAGGCAGCCGTGCGCGGTGCCCAGCAGGCGGTGGAGATAGTCGTTCCACAGCGACCCGCAGGCCGGGGCCGGCAGCGGCGGAGCGGATGGCGTCGGCGATAGGTCCCGCGGAGGCGGTTCCGCGTGCCGGTCGAAGGTCATGGGCGTCTCCTCCAAAATGCCACCCGCCGACCGGCGGGCGTCGGCGCTTGCTGCGCTCTGATGCGCGCCACGATAGCGGAAGTCAGTGTCCTGCACAGCCTGTTCGAAAGCCACCCCACCTCTGGCATAGAAGCCGTCATAGAAGAGGGATCGGCTGGTCAGGCCCATCATTGGCACCCTTAGCTGTGCCGTGACGCCAATCCCTTTCGTCTGTTGATGAAGCGCAAAGCTGCATCGACACGGACACCGATTAGGAGAGAGGCGCGTCATGGCGAATCTTCAGAACATCCTCGGCACTCTTCTGGCGACCGGCATGGGAGGGCACAGCCGCAGGAGCCCTCAGGATCTGGGGTCGATCCTGACCCGGTCGGGGATGGGCTCAGGATCGGCGATGCACGCTCGCAGCGGCATGGGCGTTGGCCCCATGGCCGGGCTGGGCGCGCTGGCCTACCTCGCCTACCGCGCCTATCAGGAGCGGCAGCAGAATATGCCGCCTTCCGGGCAGCCTTCCTCCGGACAGACGCCGGCCCGCTCCGGGCAGCCGGGGACCAGCCCATGGGGGGCGCCGCCGTCCGGTTCGGGCAACACGCCGGGGGGCATCCTCGGCGGCATCCTCGGCGGGGCCGGCGCTTCCGGCGGTGGATCGCTGGGCGAACGGCTGTCCCAGGTCTTCCAGCAGCGCACCGCTCCCCCTCCCGACGCCGCCCCGTCGGGGGCCGGCAAGGGCGCCTTTCCCGAACTCGCCATGGAGGACCAGCACGCCCTGCTGCTGATCCGCGCCATGATCGCCGCTGCCAACGCTGACGGCGAGATTTCCGCGGCCGAGCGCCAGCGCGTCCTCTCCGCCCTGGACGAGGCCGGCGGCGGCCCGGAGGAACGGCGGATCGTGGAGCAGGAACTGTCCCAGCCGCAGTCGCTCGACTCGCTGGTCCGCTCCGTCACCGATCCGGACATGGCGGAGCAGGTCTATCTGGCCTCGCTGATGGCGGTGGACCGCGAACATGAGGCGGAACGCGCCTATCTCAGCTACCTCGCCACCCGCCTGAAGATCGCCCCGCAACGGGCGGAGCAGCTCAACCAAGCGGCGTGACGGTTCCAACGGCAAAGCCCCCTCCCGACACCTTGTGGGAGGGGGCTTTCCATTGAGCACTCTCTTGACCTCACGGCCACACTCGGCGCAGGGTCTTAGCCCACTCTCCGCCACCGGGGCCAACACCATGCTGCTGAATGACGCCGTCGACCGCGTGCTCCGCGATCTCGAGAGCTATGGGCGCGACAACGACGCGCGCGAGGGCGACCGCGCCCGCAAGATGCTGAACCTGGAGCGCGAGACGGCGGAACTTCTCCACATCCTGGTGCGCAGCGGCGGCCGCCGCCGGGTGCTGGAGATCGGCACCTCCAATGGCGTCAGCACCCTGTGGCTCGCCGCGGCGTTGCAGGCCGTCGGCGCCACGGACCCGCTGACCAGCATCGAGCGCGATCCGGGCAAGAGCGCCCAGGCCGCCACCAACCTGGAGCGCGCCGGGCTGGCCAGCCGCGTCACCCTGCTGGTCGGCGACGCGACGGAGACGGTGGCCGGGCTGGACGGCCCCTTCGACTGCGTGTTCTTCGACGCCGACCGCTGGAGCGCCCCGGAGCAGCTTCGCCTTCTGCTGCGGAAGCTGGAGCCGGATTGCCTGCTGCTGGCCGACAACGCCCTGTCCCATCCGCAGGAGATCGCCGGCTACATCGCCGCGGTGGACGCCCTGCCCGGCTTCGGCTCCACCATCTTCCCGGTGGGCAAGGGGCTGCACGTCGCCTGCCGCCCCTGACCACACAGGTCCTCAGGCCGTCTCGCTCGCCAGCATCTCCGCGGCCAGCCGGCTGACGGCGGGGTAATCGGTCTTGCCGGTGCCGAGCAGGGGGATCGTCCCCACCCGCAGCACGTCGCGGGGGATGGCGATCTCCGGTGCGCCCTTGGCCTTGGCCGCCGACGCCAGCGCGTCGCGGGTCAAACCGGTGCCGGCGGTGACCAGGACGATCCGCTCGCCGCGCCGGGCGTCCGGCAGGGCGATAGCGGCGTGGGCCGCGTCCGGCGCGGCCTGGAGCGCCAGTTCCTCGACCAGCCCCAGCGGGACCATCTCCCCGGCCACCTTGGCGAAGCGCTTGACGCGCCCGACGATGCGGATGAAGCCGTCGGCGTCGATGTCCACGATGTCTCCCGTGTCGTGCCAGCCGTCCTCCGGCGGCTCCACCACGCCGGGGTTGTCGGCGCGCATGTAGCCCTTCATCACGTTCGGCCCGCGCACCCGCAACCGCCCGCCCACCGGCACGCCGGGGACCGGCAGCAGCTCCGTCTCGATGCCGGGCAGGGCCTGCCCGACCGTGCCGGGGCGGAAGCGGGCCGGCGTGTTGACCGCGATCACCGGGGAGGTTTCGGTGGTGCCGTAGCCCTCCAGCAGATGGACGCGCAGTCGCTCCGTGTAGGTGCGGCGCGTCTCCTCCTGCAACCGCTCCGCCCCGGCGAAGACCAGCCGCAGCGAGCGGAAATCGTAGGGGTCCGCCGCCCGCGCCCAGGCGTTCAGGAAGAAGTCCGTGCCGAACAGCACCGTGGCGTTGGTCTGGTAAACCAGTTCCGGGATCAGCCGGACGTGGCGCGGGTTGGGGTAGAGCACCGTCTTCACCCCGTTCAGGATCGGCAGCAGCATCCCGCCGAGCAGCCCGAAGGAATGGAAAACCGGCAGGCAGTTGAACACCACGTCCTGCCGCGTGAAGTCGACGACGGAGGCCACCTGCGCCATGTTGGCGAGCAGGTTGTCGTGGGTCAGCGCCACGCCCTTGGGCGGTCCCTCCGACCCCGAGGTGAAGAGGATCGCCGCCACGTCGTCCGGCTGCCCTTGCTCCGGCAGGAAGCGCTCCGGCGCCACCGACGCGGCCAGCGCCCGCAGCTTGTCGCTGATGCCCAGCCCGCGCTTCACGTCCTCCAGATAGACGATGCTGTGCTCGGCGGCCAGCGCCTCGACCAGCGGGCCGAGCCGTCCCATCTCCACGAAGCGGGCCGACGTGACGATCCGGCGCAGCCCGGCGGCGCGGCAGGCCGCCTTGACGGCCTCCGCCCCGGCGGTGAAGTTCAGCATCGCCGCCGGCCGCCCATAGGCCGCCAGCCCGAAGAACACCGCCGCGGTCGGCGAGGCGGTCGGCAGCAGCACGCCCACCGCTTCGCCCGGTTCGGCGCCGCGGGCCAGGATGCGGCCGAGCACCAGGGAACGCGCGGTCAGGGCGCGGTAGGACAGCGTCGTGAAGTCGCCGTCCTGCACCGCCGCCTTGCTCCAACCGGTCTTCCGCCCGGCCTCCAGCAGGGCGAGCGCCAGCGTGTCGGGCCGCTGCCCGGCGGCGAAGACGGTTTCCGTCATCACGCGCGACAGCCAGGACTTCAGCGCCGCCCGCCGCTTCTTGCCGGCCAGCCCGGTGACGTCCGGGGTGGCGACCGGCGGCATGACCGTGATGGTGATGCGCGGGAACAGCCCCAGCCGCAGCCGCCCGTGCATCCGCGACAGGAAGGAGCGCTGCGCCCCCTCGATGCAGACCGGAACGATGGGGCAGCCCGCCTTGTCGGCCAGCATGCCGGGGCCGCCGTTGATCTTCATCAGTGAGCCGGTGACGGTGATCCGCCCCTCCGGGAAGATGCAGATCGTGTGGCCCTCGGCCAAGGTGCGGGCGAGCAGGCGCGTGCCCATCGGCTTGGTCGGGTCGATGGTCACATGGTCGGCCAGCGCCAGGAAGGGCTTGGCCCAGGCCCGCTGGGCGATGACGCTGTCCACCGCGAAGCGCATCCCCGGCAGGAAGGCGGCGAGCAGCGCGCCGTCGAGGAAGGACTGGTGGTTCGGCGTGACCACCGCCGCGCCCTCCAGCCGCTCCAGATGCTCCGCCCCGCGCAGCTCGACGCGGAAGGCCAGCCGGAAGAAGGCGCGGGCCAGCGCCCGCCCCATGCCCACCGCGTCGATGGCGAGCGCCAGAACGACGGCGGCCAGCATGCTCGCCCCGCCCCAGGCGGCGACGGTCAACGGCGTCACTCCCAGCGCCAGCATGGCCGCCGCGATGCCCGAGCCGACCACCATGAACAGCGCGTTGACCACGTTGGCCGCCGCGATCACCCGGGCACGGGCCGAGACCGCCGCGCGATGCTGGATCAGCGCGTAGAGCGGCACGGCGAAGGCGCCGCCTGCCGCCGCGATCAGGAACAGGTCGGCCAGCAGCGGCATCGCCCAGGGCTGGGCCAACAGCGCCAGGGCCGACAGCGGCTCCGCCGACGGGGTGTCGGGCGTCAGGAAGGGCAGCGCCGCCCCGGCCACCGCCGCGACGAGGCCCGCCGGGGCGGCGCGGCGCGCGTCGGCGCGCGACGGCACCCGGTGCCCCAGCCCGGCGTAGACGGAGCCGACCGCCACGCCCACCGCGAAGACCGCCAGCAGCAGGGTCGCCCCCTCGCTGTCGGTGCCCAGCGTCTCCCGCGCGATGGCCGGGAACTGCGCCATGACGACCGCGCCGACGCCCCAGAAGACGGAGATGCCGTAGATCGCCAGCATCGACACGCGGTCCTGCGCGGTGGCGCGCAGAACGCGCAGGGTGACCGACACCGGGTTCAGCCCGACGCGCACCGTCCGGTCGGCGTTGCCCGCCCGCGGGATCAGCAGCGACGCCGCCAGCCCGCCCAGCGCCGTCGCGCCGAGCAGCCCTGGAAGCGCCAGCGGATGGGCCAGCGCCAGCGAGCCGCCGGCGATGGTGCCGAGCAGGATCGCCACGAAGGTGCCCGCCTCGACCAGACCGTTGCCGGCGGTCAGCTCCTCCGGTTTCAGCAGGTCGGGGAGCAGACCGTACTTGACCGGCCCGAAGACGGTGGAATGGGCGCCCATGCCGACCAGCGCGACGATCAGCACGCCGAGGTCGGCGCGCAGGATGCCCCAGGCGGCGATCGCCATCAGGCCGATCTCCGCCACCTTCACGGCGCGGGCGATCAGCGTGCGGTCGAACCGGTCGGCCAATTGCCCGGCGGTCGCCGAGAACAGCAGGAAGGGCACCGTGAAGGCCGCCGCGGCGAGTGTCGAGATCAGCGCGCCGTCGCCTGCCGTTCCGGCCATGCCGTAGACGGCCAGCACCGCGATGGCGCCGCGCAGCACATTGTCGCCGAAGGCGCCGAGGAACTGCGTCACGAACAGCGGCAGGAAGCGCCGCGTGGCGAGAAGGCCGAGTTCGCCCATGGCTCAGGTTTCCTTTCCGGTGGACAGGCCGCGCAGCAGCGCGTCGGCGACGGTGTCGGCCAGCGCGCCGAGCGGGGCCGTCTGCCGTCCGTAAACGTGCGACTGGATGTTGAGGACGATGGCGCCGATCACGGTGTGGGCCAGGGCCTCGCGGTCGGCATCGACGATGCTTCCCTCCGCGATGCCGTCGTCGACGATGGCGCAGACCACGTCCACCGGCGTTTCCAAGCCCTCGGAAACCAGCGGCAGCGCGTCGTGCTGCGACAGCAGGAGGAAGCGCGCGCGGTCCGGCGCCGCCTCGACCAGCCCGAAGGCCCAGGCGATGACCCGGCGCAGCCGCTGCGGCGCCGGACCGCTCCCCGCCGCCGCGCGCAGGCTGTGCGACAGGGCGGTGTATTCGGCGGCGAACAGGGCGGCGGCAAGCTCCTCCTTGCTCGCCCAATGGCGGTACAGCGCCCCCTCCGACACCCCGGCGGCGCGGGCGATGTCCTTGATGGTGGTCGCCTTCACCCCCTTCTGGGCGAACAGCGCAATGGCGGCGTCCCGGACTTTGTTGCGTGCGTCGATGCGGGCGTCTTTGGACATGGCGTTCCCGTTCGTTGCGTTCGTTATGAGTGAACGTTCACTCACATCCTGCATGGAACCGAGCCGCCCTGCAAGGGTGATGTGACGGCACCGCATCGTCACACGCTTTGCACGACGGGTGCTTTTTTGGGCAAGATCATTCGCACACACTCATGAAACACAGGGAACCAGGGACATGGTGAGGACGATCGACGGGACGGAGGCGCTGACGGCCGACATGACCGCGTGGCGGCGCGACCTGCATGCCCACCCGGAAACGGCCTTCGAGGAGGAGCGGACCAGCGATTTCGTGGCGGAGAAGCTGGCCTCCTTCGGGCTGGAGGTTCACCGCGGCCTCGCCAAGACCGGCGTGGTCGGCCTGCTGCGCAACGGCGAGGGGCCGGCGGTCGCCTTCCGCGCCGACATGGACGCCCTGCACATCCACGAGCGGACCAACCTGCCCCACGCCTCGCGCAATCCGGGGCGCATGCACGCCTGCGGGCATGACGGGCACACGGCGATGCTGCTGGGGGCGGCGCGCCATCTGTCGGCGCATCCGAACTTCCAGGGCACCATCGCCTTCGTCTTCCAGCCCGCGGAGGAGAACGAGGGCGGCGGGCGCGTGATGGTCGAGGAGGGGCTGTTCGAGAAATTCCCCGTCGAGCAGGTCTACGGCATGCACAACTGGCCGGGGCTGGAGGTCGGCAAGATCGCGCTGCGCCCCGGCCCGATCATGGCCGCCTACGACATCTTCGAACTGACCCTGACCGGCAAGGGCACCCACGCCGCCATGCCGCATCTGGGCACCGACACGATCCTGGCCGGCACCCAGATCGTCAACGCTTGGCAGACCATCGCCAGCCGCAGCGTGCATCCCGTCGATTCCGCCGTGGTCAGCGTCACGCAGTTCCACGCCGGCGATACGTGGAATGTCCTTCCCGCCACCGCCGTCCTTCGTGGAACGACCCGCACCTTCCGCAAGGAGGTGCAGGACATGGTGGAGCGGCGCATGGGCGAACTGGCCAAGGCCATCGCCAGCGGCTTTGGGGTCGAGGCGGAGCTGCGCTACGAGCGCCGCTACCCCTCCACGGTGAACGAGGCCGGGGCGACCGAACTGGCCCGCCGCGCCGCCGCCGGAGTCGTCGGCGAATCGGGGCTGGACTTGAACCCGATGCCCAGCATGGGGGCTGAGGATTTCGCCTTTATGCTGCAGCAGCGGCCGGGCTGCTACGTCTGGGTCGGCGCCGGGCCGTCGGACGGCGGGCGCAACCTGCACAGCCCACATTACGACTTCAACGACGCGGTTCTGCCCATTGGCCTCAGCTATTGGGTGCGGCTGGCCGAGACGGTGCTTCCCCGCGCGGCGTGATGGTTATTGCATCTCATATTCCCTCTCCCCTCCGGGGAGAGGGTTAGGGTAAGGGGGTTTGCGCTTGTGCCGAACGCTTCGCCACGCGCCCACCTCACCGGCCCTGCGGGCCACCCTCTCCCCGGAGGGGAGAGGGTTACAAAAGCCAAGGGCCATCATTCCGGCAGGCTTGTACAAACCATTCCTATCTCCCTATGGTTTGTGTATGAAACAGGAAAATTACTGCGTCCTCTCCATGGTAATTGCCCGGGTATGCAATTTGTCCCATGATCGGGCCGATTTCACCCGACAGACGTGGGACAAGGCACGGTGAAGGCGATAGAGAACAAGACCGGTGTTCCTGGAACCGGCGGCATCTGGCAGCGGCCCGACTCCCTGTGGGAGGCCACGGCCCCGCCGCCGCCGGCCCTTCCGGCGCTCAAAGAGGCGGTGGAAGCCGACCTGCTGGTGATCGGCGGCGGCTTCACTGGCCTGTCGGCGGCCCTGCACGCCGCCGAATCGGGCAAGCGTGCCGTCGTCCTGGAGGCGTCGGAGATCGGGCGCGGCGCGTCCGGGCGCAACAACGGGCAGGTCATCCCGACCCTGACCCGTCCCGACCCCGAGGATCTCGTCGCCCGCTTCGGGCCGGAGCGGGGCGAGCGCTTCGTCGCGCTGATCCGCGACAGCGCCGAGACCCTCTTCGCCCTGATTCGCCGTCTGGGCATCGACTGCGCGGCCGAGCAGACCGGCTGGGTGCAGCCGGTTCATTCGCCGGGCCGCATCGCCATCGCCGAACGGCGGGCGAAGCAGTGGGGCAGCCGGGGCGCTCCGGTGGAGTTGCTCGACCGCGCCGCCGTCTCGGCCCTGCTGGGCACCGACGCCTACTATGGCGGCTGGATGAACCGCAGCGGCGGCCACATCAACCCGCTGGCCCTGGCCCGCGGGCTGGCCGGCAAGGCGGTGGAGGCTGGCGCGTCGGTCTTCATCAACTCGCCGGTCCTGTCGGTGGAGCGGCGCGGCGACCGCTGGGTCGCCCGCACGCCGGACGGCACGGTGACCGCTCACGCCCTGGTGCTGGGCACCAACGGCTACGCCGCCGCTGTCTTTCCGGAGGTCCGGACGGAGGTCGTCCCCGTCCTGTCCTGGCAGATGGCCACCCAGCCGCTGGACGAGGCGCAGCGGCGCAGCATCCTGCCCGGCCGTCAGGCCATGTCGGACACCCACGGCGACCTGCGCTTCATGCGCTACACCGCCGACCACCGGCTGGTCAGCGGCGGCGCGCTGCTCGTCCCCGTCGACGGGGCGGACCGGCTGCGCCGAATCGTCGGCCTGCGGCTGGCCTCCATGTTCCCCACGCTGCGCGGGCTGCGGTTCGACCATGTGTGGAACGGGCGGATCGCCATGACCACCGACTACACCCCGCGCGTCCACCAGCTCGGCCCCAACGCCTTCACTTGGGCGGGCTGCAACGGGCGCGGCGTCGCCCTGTCCGTCTCGCTGGGGCGGAAGCTGGCCTACGCGGCGCTGGGCCGCGATCCGGCGGAGCTGGCGCTGCCGCTGACCGAGCCGCGCCCCCTGCCCTTCAACGACCTGCTGCAACGCATCGGGCCGTTCAAACTCCTGCAATACCGCTGGAACGACATCCGGGAAATCTGACGATGACTGAAGACACCAAGCCGCCTGCCGCCCCGGACCACGCCACGCAGCTCCGCAACGCCTACGCCATGCGGGCCGCGTCCTACGCCCACATGTTCGACGTGCTGCGCGAGCGCTATGGCACCGAGACGGCGCTGGACATCGGGCGCGAGGCGACCCGCCGCCTGGGCGAGGCGATGGGGGAGAAGTACGCGGCGCACGGTCCCGACGACCTCGCCGGCCTGTGCCACGCCTTCCTCGACGGCATCCCGAACCGCGATTCCATGTTCGCGCCGGAGATCAAGCGCTGCGACGGCGACGCGCTGGAGATCCATTTCCACCGCTGCCCCCTGAAGGAGGCGTGGCAGGCCCAGGGCAAGTCCGACGAGGATCTGGAGCTGCTCTGCAACATGGCCGGCGCCATCGACGGAGGCCTGTTCGAGGCGGCGGGCTTCGTCTTCCGCGGCGAAACCTGGAAGCCCGGCGACGAAGGCTGTTGCCGCCTGAAGGTCCTGCCCGGCCCCAAGGCCGCCTGATCCGTCGAGTATGCCTCCCAACCGTACGACGCTGCCCAACACCGGCCTCGAAGCCGGCCTTCACAAGAAAGGTTCACCCGCGATGACCGCCCTGAAGACCGCCTCCCTCGCCGCCCTGATGACGGCCGCGCTGGCCGGCACCGCTTTGACCACCGGCACCGCCCTGGCCGCCGACACCGTGAAGATCGGCTACCAGCTGCCGCTGACCGGCGAGACCGCCCAGTACGGCCAGGACTTCCGCAAGGCCGCCGAGATCGCGCTGACCGAGTTCAACGCGTCCGGCAAGCCCTTCAAGGCGGAGATCGTCTTCGAGGACAGCCGCTCCGACGCCAAGGAGGGCACCAACATCGCCCGCAAGTTCGTGGACGACAAGGCGATCGTCGGCGTGCTGGGCGACTTCACCTCGGGCGTGTCGATGGCCTCGGCGCAGGTCTACAAGGACGCCGGGATGCCGCAGCTCTCGCAGACGGCCTCACACCCCGACTACACCAAGATCTCCAAGTACCAGTTCCGCAACATCGCCACCCAGGCGCAGGAAGGCCCCTACAACGCCAAGTGGATGCTGTCCAAGGGCTACAAGAACATCGCCGTCATCGCCGAGCAGACCGACTGGGGCCAGTCCGTCGTCTCCGGCTTCACCGACGGCGTGAAGGCCAACGGCGGCACGGTGGTCTTCTCCGAGTTCTTCAACCGCGGCCTGAAGGACTACCGTTCACTGATCAGCAAGCTGGAGCGCGCGAAGCCGGACGCCATCTACACCGGCTTCTTCTATGAGGACGGCGCGCAGTTCCTGCGTCAGGTGCAGCAGCTCGGCATCAAGACCCCGGTCTACTCGACCTCGGCCGCCTACAGCCCGAAGCTGATCGAGCTGGCCGGCGAAGCGGCGGAGGGCGTGCACCTGACCTCCAACTTCCTGCCGACCGACCCGGCCCCGCACATCCAGCATTTCGTGACGGAATGGAAGGCCGCCTCCAACGGCGCGGTTCCGGGCCAGTTCCCGGCCCAGGCCTATGACGCCGTGCGCATCATGCTGGCCGCGGTGGAGAAGGCCTACCCGAACCCGACCCGCGAAAAGGTGCGCGACGCCCTGTCCCAGACCAAGGACTTCCCGGGCGTGACCGGCAAGACCAGCTTCAGCGCCGACCGCGAGGCCGAGAAGGAGCTGGTGAAGGTCGAGGTCAAGGGCGGCGCCTTCGTGCCGGTCGCCGACTGACCGGCGCGCGCCCCTCCGACCCGATAGCCTAAAGCGAACTTCCGTTCGCTTTAGGCTCATATCACCTCATTCGCCGGTGGGCTCCGGTCGCACATGCGACCGGGACCGCCGTCGCGGTCCAAAGCGGTTTCCAACCCGCTTTAACGATCTCCAGCGAACGGCCCGCATGATCGACCCATATTACCTCCAGCAGCTCGCCATCGGGCTGTCGCTGGGGATGACCTACGCGCTGATGGCGATCGGCTTCACGCTGATCTTCGGCGTGCTGAACGTCGTCAACTTCGCCCATGGCGAGGTCTACACGCTGGGCGCCTTCGCCGGGCTGGTGCTGATTTCCGCGACGGCCCCGCCGATCTTCGCAGTGATCTTCATCGCCCTGGCGATCGGCGCCATGGCCGGATTCTCGCTGGAACGGATCGCCTTCAAACCCTTCCGCCGCTTCACCGACGAGGCGTCGCTGAAGTCGCGGGCGATGCGCGAATCCACCCTGCTCTCCTCGCTCGCCGTGTCCATCGTGGTGCGCGAGGCGCTGGAGATCGTGTTCGGGTCGCAAATGCGCTCCGTCCCGTTCGAGTATCTCATCAACACGCCGGTGCGCATCGGGCCGGTGATCCTGGTGACCGGCGACTTCATCATCTTCGGCGTCGCCGCGGCGATGCTCATCGGTCTCCAGTATCTGCTGACCCGCACCCGCATCGGCCTGTCGATCCGGGCGGTGTCGAACAACCCGCTGGGCGCCAAGTATGTCGGCATCGACACCGACCGCACCATCATCATGACCTTCGTCGTCGGCTCGATGATGGGGGCGGCGGCCGGCATCCTGACGGGGCTCTATTACGGGGCGATCTTCCCCGCCATGGGCTTCGTGCCCGGCATCAAGGCCTTCGTCGCCATGGTGATGGGCGGGCTGTCCTCGATCCCCGGTGCGGTGATCTGCGCCCTGATCCTGGGCATCTCGGAGAGCATGGCGACGACCTTCGTGTCGTCGGGCTGGTCGGACATGGTCGCCTACGGCTTCCTGATCCTGACCCTGATCTTCTTCCCAAACGGATTGTTCGGAGCGCGCCGTGAACGTGTCTGACCTGTCGGCGCCGCCGCGCGGGCGGGGGTTGCTGATACCGCTCCTCCTCGCCCTGCTGGTCTTCGTGGGGCTGCCGGCCATGTTGGCCGGCTTCGACCGCGGCTATTTCTACCAGATCGCCAATCTGGCGCTGATCTTCATCCTGCTGTCCGCCTCCATGCATCTGGTCACCGGGGTGGCCGGGCTGCTGCATCTCGGGCACGCCGCCTTCTACGGGGTCGGCGCCTACACCGCCGCCCTGCTGTCCACCAAGTTCGGGCTGGGCTTCACGGTGACGCTGCCGCTGTCCGGTCTGGTGGCGGCGCTGATCGCCTTCCTGGTGGCGCTGCCGACCATGCGGCTGGTCAGCATCTATTTCGCCGTGGCGACCCTGGCCATCGGGCAGATGCTCTATCTGGTCATGCTGAACTGGGTGGAGTTCACCAAGGGGCCCAACGGCATCATCATCACCAAGGGGCTGGAGCTGTTCGGCTTCAGCCTGTCGGGCCGGCTCGCCACCTACTACACGGTGGCGACGGTGGTGGCGCTGTGCGTGCTGGCGATCGGGCGGCTCAGCCACTCCTATTACGGCAACGCGCTGCGCTCGATCCGCGAGGACGACCAGTGCGCCGACGCCATGGGCGTCAGCACGGCGCGGCTGAAGATGGAGGCCTTCACCCTGTCGGCCTTCTTCGCCGGTGTGGCGGGCAGCCTGTGGGCGCACATGACCGGCTACATCTCGCCGGGCGACTTCAAGTTCTCCGAATCCATCCTGATCCTGGCGATGGTGGTGGTGGGCGGCCTGGGCAGCCTGCCCGGAGCGGTGATCGGCGCGCTTCTGCTGATCCTGCTGCCGGAGGGGCTGCGCGCCTTCGGCGACTTCCGCAACATCATGGTCGGTCTGGTGATGTTCCTGTCGATCCTCCTGCTGCCGAAGGGCCTGCTGGGCGAGGTCTCCGCGCTCCAGCTCGCGCGGCGCCAGCTGGGCGCGGCGTGGCGCAACACCGTGAAGGGCGAAGGGATCGGCTGGCGATGACCCATCTTCTCGACATCCGCAACGTCAGCCGCCGCTTCGGCGGCGTGCTGGCGGTCAACGACGTGACCGGCCATGTGGACGAGGGCGAGCTGGTCGGGCTGATCGGCCCGAACGGCGCCGGCAAGACCACGCTGTTCAACCTGATCTCCGGCTTCACGCCGCTGTCGTCGGGCACCGTCGCCTTCGACGGCAAGACCATCAGCGGGCTGAAGACCAACCAGGTGGCCCGGCTGGGCATCAGCCGCACCTTCCAGAACCTGCGCGTCTTCCCGAACATGTCGGTCTTCGACAACGTGTCGGTGGGCGCGGTGGGCGCGCTGCCGCAGGGGGCGCTGGGCGCCCTGTTCGGTTCCCTCGCCGGGGGTGGCGCCCGCTCCGCCGAGATCAGCCGCCGCACCTGGGAGGCGCTGGAGGCGGTCGGCCTGACCCATGTGGCGGGCGAACTGGCGGCCAACCTGCCCTACGGCCAGCGCAAGTATCTGGAGATCGCCCGCGCCCTGGCGATGCAGCCGCGCTTCCTGATCCTCGACGAGCCCGCCGCCGGCCTCAACGACACCGAGACCCGCGCGCTGGCCGACTTCATCAAGCGGCTGCACGGCACCGGCCTGACCATCATGCTGGTGGAGCACGACATGACCCTGGTCATGAGCATCTGCCAGCGCATCCTCGTGCTCGCCTCCGGCCGCAAGATCGCCGACGGCCCGCCCGACGCCATCCGCCGCGATCCGGCGGTCCTGGAAGCCTATCTGGGGGTGGACGCATGACCCAGCCGCAATCCAACGGCCCAATTCTCACGATCGAGAACCTGCACGTCACCATGGGGCCGCAGGAGATCCTGCACGGCATCGACCTGACCGTGGCGCAGGGCGCCATCGTCGCCGTGCTGGGCTCCAACGGCGTCGGCAAAACGACGCTGATGCGGGCGATCTCGGGCGTCTACCGGGCGAGCCGGGGCAGCATCGCCTTCCGCGGCGAGGCCATCGCCAACCTGCCCGCCCACCGCATCGTCAAGCTCGGCCTGTCGCAGGCGCCGGAGGGCCGCCAGATCTTCTCCAACATGAGCGTGCGGGAGAATCTGGTGCTCGGCGGCGGCGACATCGGGCTGGGCGAACTGGACCGGATGCTCGACATGTTCCCGGTCCTGCGGGAGCGCCTGCGCCAGAACGCCGGGTCGCTGTCGGGCGGCGAGCAGCAGATGCTGTGCATCGCTCGCGCCCTGATGCGCCGCCCGGCCCTGCTTCTGCTCGACGAGCCGTCGCTGGGGCTGGCCCCGATGGTGGTCGCGCAGATCTTCGATCTGGTGCAGCGCATCCGGACGGAGGGCGTGTCGATCCTGCTGGTCGAGCAGAACGCCCGCGCCGCGCTGCGGGTCGCCGACCACGCGGCGGTGATGGAGGACGGGCGCATCGTGCTGGCCGGACCGGCCGCCCAACTGCGTGACGATCCCCGCATCGCCGAAGCCTATCTCGGCGGGCACGCGCATTGACGGAGACAGTGATGACCGAATCGACCGACACGCCCCCGGCCAAGCCCGCGATGGGCATGCTGGAGCGCCGCGGGATTGAGGCGGCGATCCTGAAGCCGGTCTATGAGGAGATGGCCGTCCGGCTGGGCGAGGCGGTAGCGCAAGAGATCCTTGGCGCTGCCATCACCCGTGCCGCCGTCGAATCCGCCGCCGCCTTCGCCGCGACCGAGCCGAACGGCACCAGCCTGACCAGCTTCGCCGACCTGCAGCCGTTGTGGACCAAGGACGACGCGCTGCGGCTGGAGGTGCTGCACCAGGACGAGACGCGGTTCGACTACAACGTCACCCGCTGCCGCTACGCCGAGATGTACCGGGAGATGGGGCTGGGTCCCATCGGCCACCTGCTGTCCTGCAACCGCGACGCCGCCTTCTGCACAGGCTACGACCCGTCGATCAAGATGGAGCGGACGCAGACCATCATGCAGGCCTGTCTCTTATACACATCTGACGCTGCCGACGATTATACGC
>NZ_JAUQTX010000118.1:0-19722 GCF_059803775.1 Azospirillum sp. UFLA03-27
GTTATAGTCTCGTGGGCTCGGAGATGTGTATAAGAGACAGTCCCTCCCCCGCTTCGCAGGAGAGGGAGGTCAATCCCCTCCCCTGCGAAGCGGGGGAGGGATAGGAAGGGGGCACCACGCATCCCGGGAGTGACAACATGCCCCGCATCGCCCTATTCATCTCACAGAGGCTGGTGAAGGCGGTCTTCGTCGTTCTGGCGATCGCCGTGTTCAACTTCTTCCTGGTCCACGCAGCGCCCGGCGATCCCGCCGCGGTGATGGCGGGCGAGGCCGGGGCCGCCGATGCCAAGTTCGTCGAACAGCTCCGCCAGCAGTTCGGCCTCGACCGCCCCCTGTACGAGCAGCTCGGCACCTACATGTCCAAGGTGGTGCAGGCCGACCTCGGCTATTCCTACCGCCAGCAGCGCCCCGTCTTCGACCTGCTGATGGACCGCCTGCCCGTCACCCTGTCGCTGACGCTGACCGCCTTCGTGCTGGCCCTGCTGGGCGGCATCGCGCTGGGCACGCTGGCGGCGATGCGCGCCGGTACCTGGTCGGACACCGCCATCACCGTGGTCGGCCTGACCGCCTACGCGACGCCGATCTTCTGGATCGGCCTGATGCTGATCCTCCTCTTCTCGGTCAATCTCGGCTGGCTGCCCGCCTTCGGCACGGAGAGCATCGGCGCCGGCTACACCGGCTGGGACGCCTTCCTCGACCGGGCCAAGCACCTCGTGCTGCCGGTGACCACGCTCGGTCTCTTCTACATGGCCGTCTACACCCGGTTGACCCGCGCCTCGATCCTGGAGGTGCGCGACATGGACTTCGTCAAGACGGCGCGGGCCAAGGGCCTGCCGGAATGGCGCATCGTGTCGGTGCACATCCTACGCAACGCCATCCTGCCCGTCATCACGGTGGCGGGGTTCCAGGCGGGCCACCTGATCGGCGGCTCCATCCTGATCGAGACCGTCTTCGCGCTCCCCGGCATCGGGCGCCTCGCCTTCGAGGCCGTGTTGCAGCGCGACTATCAGGTCCTGCTCGGCATCTTCCTTCTGACCTCGGTGGTGGTGGTGGTGTTCAACCTGCTGACCGACCTGATCTATTCCCTCGTCGATCCGCGCATCGAGGTGGCGCCATGACCGCCGCGGCCATCACCCCCGCCCGCAAGGGCTCCGGCTTCTGGAACGCCTTCGCCCGCAACAAGGGCGCGGTGATCGGGCTGGCCTTCCTGACCCTGATCATCCTGATGGCGGCCTTTGCCGACGTGCTGTACCCGGACAGCCCGTGGGACATGACCGCGATGCCCTTCCAGCCGCCGCTGTCGGAGGATGCGCTGCTCGGCTCCGACACGCTGGGCCGCGACATCGCGGCGGGCATCGCCCATGGGGCGCGGGTGTCGCTGCTGATCGGGCTGACCTCGACCGCCGTCGCCGTGCTGATCGGCGTGTTCCTGGGCGCCGTCTCCGGCTTCTACGGCGGGCGCGTCGACGATCTGGTGATGCGCTTCACCGAGCTGTTCCAGACCATCCCGAACTTCGTGCTGGCCGTGGTGCTGGTGGCGATCTTCACGCCCTCGCTGACCTCCATCGTGCTGGCCATCGCCATCGTCTCCTGGCCGCCGCTGGCGCGGCTGGCGCGCGGCGAGTTCATGAGCCTGCGCAGCCGCGAGTTCGTGCACGCTGCGGTGACCACCGGCCAGTCGAACATGACGATCATCTGGCGCCAGATCCTGCCCAACAGCCTGTCTCCGATCATCGTGTCGGCCTCGCTGATGGTGGCGACGGCGATCCTGCTGGAAAGCTCCCTCTCCTTCCTCGGGCTCGGCGATCCGAACCTGATGAGCTGGGGCTACATGGTGGGTGCAGCCCGCACCGTGATCCGTCAGGCCTGGTGGATGAGCTTCTTCCCCGGCATCGCGATCCTTCTGACCGTGCTCGCCCTCAACCTCGTGGGTGAGGGGCTGAACGACGCGCTGAATCCCAAGCTGGCGCGAAAGGGCCGTTCCTGATGACCGAGACGCCTCTCCTCGACGTCCGCAACCTGACCATCGACCTGCCGCGCGGCGCCGACCGCCCGCATGCCGTCGAGGATCTGACCTTCACACTGGAGCCTGGGGAAATCCTCTGCGTGGTCGGCGAGTCCGGGTCGGGCAAGTCGATGACCGCGCACGCCGTGATGGGCCTGCTGCCCAAGGCGGTGACGGTGTCGTCGGGCGAAATCCGCCACCAGGGCACCAACGTGTTCAGCCTGCCGGAGCGCGACCAGCGCGCGCTTCGCGGCGGCCGCATCGCCATGATCTTCCAGGAGCCGATGACGGCGCTGAACCCGCTGATGCGGGTCGGCGACCAGATCGACGAGGTTCTGCGCTACCACACCACGCTCGACCGCGCCGCCCGCCGGGCCCGCGTCGTGGAGCTTCTCGCCTCGGTCGGCCTGCCGGAGCCGGAGCATCTGCGCCGCAGCTACCCGTTCCGCCTGTCGGGCGGCCAGCGCCAGCGCGTGATGATCGCCATGGCGCTGGCGGTCGAGCCGGACATCCTGATCGCCGACGAGCCGACGACCGCGCTCGACGTCACCACCCAGAAGCAGATCCTGGAACTGATCCAGGACATCCAGGCCAAGCGCCGCATGGGCGTGATGTTCATCACCCACGACTTCGGCGTGGTGGCGGAGATCGCCCACCGCGTGGCGGTGATGCAGCGCGGCCGGATCGTCGAGATCGGCACCGCCGAGGAGGTCCTGAACCGCCCGAAGCACCCCTACACCCGCCAACTCATTGCCGCCGTCCCGCACCTGATCGAGCACCGCGAGGACTTCACCCGCGCGCGCCAGCCGGTGCTGACGGCGGAGAAGGTGTGCAAGACCTTCCACCTCGGCGGCGGCTTCCTCACACCGGGGCGCAAGGTGGTGGCCGGAGACGACCTGTCGCTGACCATCCACCAGGGCGAGACGGTCGGGCTGGTCGGCGAGTCCGGCTCCGGCAAATCGACGCTTGGCCGCTCCATCGTCGGGCTGATCAAGCCGGATTCGGGCAAGATCCTGTTCGAGGGCGTCGATCTTCTGTCACTGTCGCGCCCGGCCTTCCGGCCCTACCGGCGGCACGTGCAGATGGTCTTCCAGGACCCCTACGCCTCGCTGAACCCGCGCCACACCGTGGGCGACATCATCACCCAGGGGCCGGTGGCCTTCGGCGAGGACCGCAGCAAGGCGCTCGACAAGGCGAAGGCACTGTTGAAGCTCGTCGGGCTCGACGCCTCGGCGGCGGAGCGCTTCCCGCACGAGTTCTCCGGCGGGCAGCGCCAGCGCATCTCCATCGCGCGCGCCCTGGCGCTGGAGCCGAAGCTGCTGATCGCGGATGAGCCGGTGTCGGCGCTCGACGTGTCGGTGCAGGCCCAGGTGCTCGACCTTCTGGAGGATCTGCGGCACCGGCTGAACCTGTCGATGCTGTTCATCACCCACGACCTGCGCATCGCCGCCCAGATCTGCGACACCATCGCGGTCATGCAGAAGGGCCGCATCGTCGAGATCGGCCCGGCGAAGGAGGTGTTCGGCAACCCGCAGCACGCCTACACCCGCACCCTCCTGGACGCCATCCCCGGCAAGGGCTGGACCATCCCGGAGGACGTGATTCCGGTGACGCGGCGTTCGGCCGCCCTGCGCAACAGCGCCTGACGGCACGAGGATGAAAGTCGCCGTCATCGGGGCCGGGGCGGTCGGCGGGCTGATCGCCGCGCGGCTGACCGCCGCCGGGCTGCCGGCCTCGCTGGTCGCCCGGCGGCGGACGCTCGACACGTTGCGGTGCGACGGGCTGACCGTCGAAGGCCCCTCGGGCCGTCCGGTGACGGTGCGGCCCCTGGTGACCGACGACACGCTGGCCCTCGGCCCGCAGGACGTGGTGGTGCTGGCGGTGCCCTCCCCCCTGCTGACCGACGTGCTGGACCTGCTTCTCCCCCTGCTGGGGCCGAAGACGCGGCTGGTGCCGGTGGTCGGCGGAATTCCCTGGTGGTACACGGCGGATGGAACTCTCGGAGGCCCGCTGTCGTCGGTCGATCCCAAGGGGCTGCTGTCGGACGCCATCCCGGCGGACCGCATCGTCGGCGCCGTCGCCCGCGTGGCGGTGGAGCGGCGGACCCCCGGCTATCTGCGGCATCTCGGCGGGCTGCGTCTCGCCCTCGGTCCGGTGGCGGGGAGCGAGGGCGCCAGGGATCTGGCGGCTCTGTTCGGGGCAGGCGGCTTCAACGCGCTGGCCGTGCCGGACATCCGGGCGGAGGTGTGGACGGCGCTGCTGGCACCCTTCGCCTTCGGCCTGCTCGGCCTCGCCACCGGCAAGACGGCGCAGGAGATCGCCCACGACGACGCGCTCCAGCCGACCTTCGCCGCGGTGGTGGAGGACGTGCTGGCCCTGTCAGCGGCGCTCGGCCACCCGGCGACGGCGAAGGTCGAGGATGTGTGGACCATGGCCCAGCATCCGGGCCGCATCCGGCCGGCGCTGCGCGCCGACGTGGCGGCGGGCCGGCGGGCGGAGATCGAGGCGGTGCTGGACGCGCCGCTGGAATTGGCAAACAGGGCGGGGCTGAGCCTGCCCACGGTGACCGGACTGCTGACCGCGGTTCGCGCCGACACTCAACAATAATTCGGAATTGGGATCGGGATAGGGACCATGTCTGACCTGCGCATCGACGGCGACCGCCTGTGGCGGACCCTGATGGACTTGGCGAAGATCGGCGCGACGCCGAAGGGCGGCCTGTGCCGGCTGGCGCTGACCGACCTCGACAAGGAGGGCCGCGACCTCTTCGTGCGCTGGTGTGAGGAAGCCGGCTGCACCGTGACCGTGGACGAGGTGGGCAACATCTTCGCCCGCCGTCCGGGCCACAGCCCCGACCGTCCCTCCGTCTGCATGGGCAGCCATCTGGACACCCAGCCGACCGGCGGCCGCTTCGACGGCATCTACGGCGTGCTGGCCGGGCTGGAGGTCATCCGCAGCTTCAACGACCAGGGCATCGAGACGGACGCCCCCATCGACCTGATCGTCTGGACCAACGAGGAGGGCGCACGCTTCTCCCCGCCGATGCTGGGCTCCGGCGTGGCGATGGGCGTCTTCACGCTCGACCATGTGCTGGACATCCGCGATACCGATGGCGTCCGCCTGGGCGACGAGCTGGCGCGCATCGGCTACAAGGGCAGCGTTCCCGTCACCGGCCACGCCATGGGTGCCTATTTCGAGGCGCACATCGAGCAGGGTCCGGTGCTGGAGGCCGAGGATGTCGAGATCGGCGTGGTGACCGGCGCGCAGGGCCAGCGCTGGTACGAGGCAACGGTGACGGGCCGTGAATCCCACGCCGGGCCGACGCCGATGCGCCTGCGCCGCGACGCGCTGGCGGGTGCGGCCGTTATGATGGAGGCGGTGGAGGCCATCGCGCTGGAGGTCGGCGGCGACGCCTGCTCGACCATCGGGCGCGTCCAAGTCCATCCTGACTCCCGCAACGTCATTCCCGGCCGCGTCTGGTTCACCATCGACCTGCGCAACCCCGACCCCGACGCGCTGGCCCGCATGGACGCCATGCTGCGCGAGCGGCTGGCCGCCATCGCGGACAAGCGTGGCCTGACGCTGGAACTGACCGACTTCTGGGCCTTCCCGACCACGCCCTTCGCGCCGGAGCTGGTCGGCCATGTCCGCCGCTCGGTGGAGCGGCGCGGCCTCAGCCACCGCGACATCGTGTCCGGGGCCGGCCATGACGCGGTCTATGTCGCGCGCAAGGTGCCGACGGCGATGATCTTCATCCCCTGCGAGAACGGCCTCAGCCACAACGAGGCGGAGAACATCAAGCCTGAACACGCCGCGTCCGGCTGCGCGGTGCTGGCCGACGCGGTTCTGGCGACCGCCGGGTAAAGCACAATTCTCCCTCTCCCCTCTGGGGAGAGGAAATCCATCCACTCCGGGAGCCTGTCCATGCGCTACGTCTTTGCCGAGGCCCAGTTGCGCCATCGTCCGCCGACCTTCCTGGTGCGCGGCCAGCCGAAGCCCTCGCCGGAAAAGGCGGAACGGGCGGAGGCGCTCGTCGGCTCCCTGCGGGCGCGCGGCGTGACGGTGGAGGAGCCGCCGCCCTACGGCGCCGGCCCGCGTGCGGCGGTCCACTCGGCCGATTACCTGCGCTTCCTGGAAACCGCCCACGCCCGCTGGTCGGCCCTGCCCGACGCGTCGGAGGTCATCGTCCCCAACGTCCACCGCAACACCGACATGGCCGAGTATCCCACGGGCATCGTCGGCCAAGCGGGCTGGCACATGGCGGACACCGCCTGCCCGATCGGCGCGGGCACCTGGGAGGCGGTCTGCGGCGGCGCCGACACGGCGGTCCACGCGGCGCTGATGGTGGCGAGCGGGCAAGAGCGCGCGGCCTACGCCCTGTGCCGCCCGCCGGGGCACCACGCGTCCCGCGACATGGCCGGGGGCTTCTGCTACATCAACAACGCCGCCGTCGCCGCCCAGGCGATGCTGCCGGTGCTGGCCCAGCAGGGCCGCGCGCCGCGCGTCGCCGTCTTCGACGTGGACGTCCATCACGGCAACGGCACGCAGGCCATCTTCTACGAGCGCGACGACGTGCTGGTGGTGTCGATCCACGGCGATCCCAACAACTTCTACCCGTGGTTCGCCGGCTACGCGCACGAGCGCGGCAAGGGCCGCGGCCTCGGCAGCAACCTGAACATCCCCCTGCCCATGGGCACCGAGGAGTCCACCTTCCTCGACGCGGTGGACGGGGCGCTGACCCACATCGCCGCCTTCGGGCCGGAGGCGCTGGTGCTGTCGCTGGGCTTCGACACCTACGTCGGCGACCCGCTGGCCTTCTTCAAGGTGACGACGCCGGGCTTCGCCACGCTCGGCCGCAAGATCGCCGGTGCCGGCCTGCCGACCGTGGTTGTACAGGAGGGCGGTTACGATTGCGACGCGCTGGCGGTGAATCTCGCCAGCTTCCTGGATGGCTTCGAGAGCGGGCTCACGGAGGAGGCACGATGATCGGCGCGGAAATCCTGGTCCGGACGCTGGTGGCGAACGGCGTCGACACCTGCTTCGCCAACCCCGGCACGTCGGAGCTGCACGCGCTGGCCGCCTTCGACAGCATGCCCGGCGCGCGCTGCGTCCCGACGCTGTTCGAAGGGGTGGCAACGGGGGCGGCGGACGGCTACGCCCGCATGACCGACCGCCCCGCGGCCACGCTGCTGCATCTTGGGCCGGGCTTGGCGAATGGCCTCGCCAACCTGCACAACGCCCGGCGCGCCTGCGTGCCGATGGTCAACATCGTCGGCGACCACGCGACGTGGCACCGCGGCGTCGACGCGCCGCTGACCTCCGACGTGGAAGGCTTGGCGAAGCCCATGTCCGCCTGGGTGCGCACGGTGCCGGACGCCGCCTCGGTCGCCGCGGACACGGCGGAGGCCATCCGCGCCGCCCTGACCCCGCCCTGCGGCGTGTCGACGCTGATCCTGCCGTCGGACTCCTCCTGGGACGACACGGCGGCGGCGGAGCCGACCATCGTCGAGCCGCCCGCCTCCGCCGCCCCGGACGCCGACGCCCTGCGCGCCGCCGCCGACGCCCTGCGAAGCGGCGAGCGGGTGGTCGTCCTGCTGAACGGCCGCGCCACGCGGGCGGAGGGGCTGGCCCTGGCCGGCCGGATCGCCGCCGCGACCGGCGCCAAACTCTACGCCCACACCGGCGCCACCCGCATCCAGCGCGGGGCGGGCCGCGTGACGGTGGAGCGCTTCCCCTACCCCATCGACCTCGGCATCGCCGCGCTAGCCGGGGCAAAGCACGTCGTCCTGATCGGTTCGGGGGAGCCAGTCGGTTTCTTCGGCTACCCCGACAAGCCCAGCCGTCTGGCGCCGGAGGATTGCCACATCCACAATGTCGCCCCGCCGAGCGCGGACGCCCTGGCCGCCCTGCGCTGGCTGGTCGAGGCGGTGGGCGCCGCCGGCACGCCGGTTCCGGCGCAGCCGCTCGCCCCGCCCGCTCCGGCGACCGGCGCGCTGACCGCCGACAGCGTCGGGCAGTCCCTGGCGGCCCTGCTGCCGGAGGGCGCCATCGTGGTGGACGAGGGGATTTCCTCCAGCCCCATGGTCTACACGGCCTGCGCCGGGGCGCGCCCGCACGACTGGCTGACCATCACCGGCGGGGCCATCGGCATCGGCATGCCGCTGGCGCTGGGTGCCGCCATCGCCTGCCCTGACCGCAAGGTGGTGACGCTCCAGGCGGACGGCAGCGGCATGTACACGCTCCAGGCCCTGTGGAGCCAAGCGCGCGAGCAGGCCGACGTGGTGACGATCATCTTCGCCAACCGCCGCTACGGCATCCTGCAATGGGAGCTGGGCAACCTCGGCTTCCGCGACATGGGGCCGAACGCCCGCAACTGCACGGAGCTGGGCCGCCCGGACCTCGACTGGGTGGCGCTCGCCCGCGGCATGGGGGTGGAAGGCGGACAGGCCACCGACGCGGAGAGCTTCAACCGCTTGCTGACGGCCGGCTTTTCCCGCAAGGGTCCTTTCCTGATCGAAGCGGTGATCTGACGAACAACAACATATCCCTGCGCCCCCTCAAGGGGCGCGGGGGATAAGGGAGGACAGCATGACCACGCCCAAGAAGAGCGCGCGGAAAGTCATCATCACCTGCGCGGTCACCGGTTCCATCCACACGCCCAGCATGTCGCCGCACCTTCCGGTGACTCCAGACCAGATCGCGGCGGAGGCCATCGCCGCGGTGGAGGCCGGGGCGGCCATCGTCCACCTGCACGCCCGCGACCCGGAGACCGGCCGCCCCACCCAGGACCCGGAGCTGTTCCAACGCTTCCTGCCGCGCATCAAGCAGGCGACGAAGGCCGTGGTGAACATCACCACCGGCGGCAGCGCCGCCATGACGGTGGAGGACCGGCTGCGCCCCGCCGCGCAGTTCCAGCCGGAAGTCGCGTCGCTCAACATGGGCTCGATGAATTTCGGCCTGTTCCCCATGCTGAACCGCTTCAGCGAGTTCCAGCACGACTGGGAGCGCACCTATCTGGAGAACAGCCGCGACCTCGTCTTCAAGAACACCTTCAAGGACATCGAGCACATCCTGAAGACCTGCTCCGGCAACGGGACGCGCTTCGAGTTCGAGTGCTACGACATCTCCCACCTCTACACGCTGGCCCATTTCCTCGACCGCAAGCTGGTGACGCCGCCGCTGTTCGTACAGTCGGTTTTCGGCATCCTGGGCGGCATCGGCGCGCATCCGGAGGACGTGATGCACATGAAGCGCACCGCCGACCGGCTGTTCGGCGACCAGTATGTGTGGTCGGTGCTGGGCGCCGGGCGCAACCAGATGCCCATCGCTACGCAGTCGCTGGCGCTGGGAGGCAACGTGCGCGTCGGGCTGGAGGACAATCTGTGGGCTGGACCGGGCCGCCTCGCCACCTCCAACGCCGAGCAGGTCGCCATGGTCCGCAAATTGATCGAGGGTCTGGCCCTGGAGGTCGCCACCCCGGACGAGGCCCGCGCCATGCTCTCCCTGAAGGGTGGCGACGCGATCACATTCTGACCGGGAATAACCCTCTCCCCTCTGGGGAGAGGGTGGCCCGGAGGGCCGGTGAGGGGGTTGTGCGTTTCGGTGCGTCCGGCACAAGCGCACCCCCCTCACCCTAACCCTCTCCCCGGAGGGGAGAGGGGATTTCAAGATACGACCACCCCACACCCGGAATCCCATGCCATGATAAGCCGCGCTCGGGCGCTGGATCTGTCGCTGGTGGGCCTCATCAGCGTCTGCTGGGGCCTGAACTGGCCCGCCGTCAAGATCATCCTCACCCAGATCCAGCCCTGGACGCTGCGCAGCCTGGGCTTCGCCGTGGGAGCGGCGGTGCTGTTCGCCTACGCGCGGTCGCGCGGGGAATCCCTGGCCGTGCCGCACGGGCAGCGCTGGCCGCTGGTCGCCGTCGCCCTGCTGAACATGGCGGGCTTCAACATCTGCTCCGCCTTCGGGCAGATGAACATGGCGACCTCCGGGGCGGCGATCATCGCCTACACCATGCCGGCCTGGGCGACGCTGCTGGCGATCCCGATCCTGGGCGAGCGTCCGGGGCCGCGCCAATGGATGGGGCTGGCCTGCGGGCTGACCGGCTTGGCCGTTCTGCTCGGCCCCGATCTGCTTCGGCTGGGCGCCCTGCCGCTCGGCCCCGCCTTCATGCTGACCGGCGCGCTGAGCTGGGCGCTGGGCAATGTCCTGATCAAGCGGACGGCCTGGACCATGGGGCCGAACGCCATCACCGGCTGGCAGTTCGCCATCTCCCTGCCGGTGGTGCTGCCCTTCGCCCTGGCGCTGGACCCCGCCCCGACGCTGGCGCTGGAGCCCCGCGTGCTGGTCGCGCTGGTGTTCCATGTCCTGGTGGCGATGGTCGGCGGCTATCTGCTGTGGTTCGCCATCGTGCGGCGGCTGAGCGTCGCGCAGGCCTCGGTCAGCTCGCTGATCGTGCCGGTGATCGGCGTGACCGGGGCCATCGTCGTGCTGGGCGAGACGCCGCCGCTGCGCACCTACGCCGCGCTGGCGCTGATCCTCTGCGCCGTCCTGCTGGTCGTCATGGTGCGCGACAAGCGGCCCGCTCCCACCCCGGCGCCGGTCACGGCGGAGCCGCGGGGGGCAGGTTCTCCCTGAAGATGACCTCGATGCGCGGCGGTTCCACGCCGTGCATCGCCTCCCGGCCCGCGCGCAGGTTGGCGAAGACGGCGGCGCAGCTCATCAGGGCGCTGCGCGGGTCCTGGGTGATGACCGCCTCCATCGTTCCGTCGATCAGCAGCGCGCGCGTCTCCGGCGTAAAGCCGTGGCCGATGAAGACGACCTCGCGCTCCCGCCGCGCCTCCTTCAGCGCGCGGGCCACGCCCTCCGCCCCGCCGCCGATGGTGTAGATGCCGGCGAGGTCGGGGTGGTGGCTGAGCAGCGTCCGCGTCTGCCGGTAGCTCTTGGCCTCGTCGTCGTGGGCCTCGCGCAGCCCCACCACCTCGATGGCCGGGGCCATCTCCGTCAGGACGTTGAGGAATCCCAGCTCGCGGTCCTCGTGCGCGCGGTAGCTGAGGCTGCCGGCGATCATCGCGACCTTTCCCGCCCGCCCGCCGAGGAAGCGCGCGAACAGGTAGCCCGCCGTCCGCCCCGCCGCCCGGTTGTCGAGTCCGATATAGGCGGCCCGCCGGCAATTCTGCACGTCGGAGATCAGCGTCACGGTCGGCACGTTGCGCGCCGCCAACTCGTTCACCGCCTCGCGCACCGCCGGATGCTCCAGCGCCATGAAGGCCACCCCGTCGACCTTGCGCCAGTGCTGGAGCAGGCTGCGCGCCAGCAGGTCGGGGTTGAAGCTCTTGATGAACTCCACCTGCGCGCGGATGCCCAGCGGGGCCAGCGCCGCCTCCGACTGGCGGATCAACTGGCCGAGCCGCGTCAAATAGCGGTTCGTCCCGTCCGGCAGCAGGAAGGCCAGCCGCATCGGCTTCGGCCCCAGCGCCGCGCCGAGGTCCGATTCCGGGATGTAATCCAGCTCCGCCGCCGCCTTCATCACGCGCTGCGCGGTCGCCGGGCGCACGCCGGGCCGGTGGTTCAGCACGCGGTCCACGGTGGCGGTGGAAACCCCTGACAGCCGCGCGATGTCGGCGATCCGCGGCAGCCCGCGGGAATGTTCGGGGGGCGCGGCGACGGCGTCCGCATCATCCTGCATCACGGCTCAAAACCCTCCGATCCCATCAAATCACATCATCATTCGCGTTTGACACCGGCCATTAGCGCACATACCGTCCAACCAACAATCACCGTCGAACATCAAACTACATCAACGTTTCCTGGGAGGAAAGCATGAACCCGCTCTCGCGCCGCAAGATGCTCAAGGGGTTGGCCGCCACTCCGGCGATCGGAATGGCTGCCGGGTTGGCCGCGGGGGCCGGCACCGCCACGCTGATCGGCGCGCCGCGCATCGCCCGCGCCGCCGAGTTCGACTTCAAGTACGGCAACAACCTGCCGCTGACCCACCCGCTGAACGTCCGCTCGCACGAGGCGGCGGAGCGCATCCGCCGCGAGACGAATGGGCGCGTCGACATCCAGATCTTCCCGAACAACCAGCTCGGCGGCGACACCGACATGCTGTCGCAGGTGCGCAGCGGCGGCATCACCTTCTTCACGCCCTCGGCGCTGGTCATCGCCACGCTGGTTCCGGTCGCCGCCATCAACGCCGTGGGCTTCGCCTTCGCCGACTACGGGCAGGTCTGGTCCGCCATGGACGGCAAGCTGGGCGAGCATGTGCGCGGTGCCATCTCCAAGGTCGGTCTGCACGCCTTCGAGAAGATGTGGGACAACGGCTTCCGCCAGATGACCAGCGGGGCCAAGCCGATCCAGACCGCCGCCGACATGGACGGGCTGAAGATCCGCGTCCCGGTCAGCCCGCTCAGCATCGCCATGTTCAAGTCGCTGTCCGCCGCCCCGGCCAGCCTGCAGTTCTCGGAGGTCTATTCCTCGCTGCAGACGCGCATCGTCGACGCGCAGGAGAACCCGCTGCCGATCATCCAGGTCGCCAAGCTGTACGAGGTGCAGAAGTACTGCGCCCTGTCCAACCACATCTGGGACGGCTTCTGGTTCATCGCCAACGGGCGCGCGTGGCGCGGTCTGCCGCCCGACCTGCAGAAGATCGTCTCCACCGCGATCAACGACGCCGGCGTCCAGCAGCGCGAGGACATCAAGGCGCTGAACCAGTCGGTGCAGGCCGACCTCCAGTCCAAGGGCCTGGCCTTCAACCAGCCCTCCCCCGACAGCTTCCGCGCCAAGCTCCGCGACAGCGGCTTCTACGGCGAATGGAAGGGCCGCTTCGGCGACGAGGCCTGGGCGCTGCTGGAAGGCGCCGTCGGCAAGCTCGCCTAAAGAACGGCTGTGGACAACACGGGAAGGGAGGGTGCGGCTTTGTCACACCACGCGACGGCGCTCGACGAGGGCGGCGCCATGCCAGGGGCCGCGTCCGGCGGTTCCTGGACCGATCGGCTGGACCGCGGCCTCGCCGCGATGGTGGAGGGCGTCGCCGCCCTCATCGTTCTGGCTGAGATCGCCATCCTGCTGGCCGGGGTGACGGCGCGCTACGTCTTCCACGCGCCGCTGGTGTGGTCGGACGAGCTGGCTTCCATCCTCTTCCTGTGGCTGTCCATGCTGGGCGCCGTGGTGGCGCTGCGCCGCGGCGAGCACATGCGGATGACCGGTCTGGTCAGCCGCGTCGGCCCGACGCCCCGCGCCCTGCTGGAGACGCTGGCGATCACCGCCCCCATCGCCTTCCTGGCGATGATCCTGCACCCCGCCCTGGACTACGCCATGGAGGAGCAGTTCATCGTCACCCCGGCGCTGGAGATCAGCAACGCCTGGCGCGCCGCGGCCCTGCCGACCGGGCTGGGGCTGATGGCGGTGGTGGCGCTGATCCGGCTGATGCGGATGCGCAACCTCCGGATCACGCTCGCGGCGGTCGCGCTGACCGCGGCGGTGACCGTGGCCTTCTGGCTCGCCGGCCCGGTGCTGAAGCCGCTGGGGCAGGCCAACCTCGTCATCTTCTTCGTCGGCGTGGTCGCCGCCTGCGTGTTCGGCGGCGTCCCCATCGCCTTCTCCTTCGCGCTGGCCACCTTCGGCTATCTGGCGCTGACCACCTCGACCCCGCTGCTCGTCATGGTCGGACGGCTGGACGAGGGCATGTCGCACCTGATCCTGCTGGCGGTGCCGCTGTTCGTCTTCCTCGGCCTGCTGATCGAGATGACGGGCATGGCCCGCGCCATGATCCAGTTCCTCGCCAGCCTGCTCGGCCATGTGCGCGGCGGCCTGTCCTACGTGCTGATCGGGGCGATGTATCTGGTGTCGGGCATTTCCGGCTCGAAGATCGCCGACATGGCGGCCATCGCGCCGGTGCTGTTCCCGGAGATGAAGAAGCGCGGCGCCCCTCCGGGCGACCTCGTGGCCCTTCTGTCGGCGACCGGCGCGCAGACCGAGACCATCCCGCCCTCCATCGTCCTCATCACCATCGGCTCGGTCACGGGCGTGTCCATCGCGGCGCTGTTCGCGGGCGGTCTGCTGCCGGCCGTGGTCCTGGGTGCGGCGCTCTGCGCCGTGGTCTGGTGGCGCTACCGCCATGAGGATCTGAGCCACATCCGCCGCCCGCCGGCGTCGGAGATCGCCCGACTGGCCGTGGCCGCTCTCCCTGCCATCCTGCTGCCCTTCGTCATCCGCGCCGCGGTGGTGGAAGGGGTGGCGACGGCGACCGAGGTGTCGACCATCGGCATCGCCTATTCCACCCTCATGGGCCTGCTGGTCTACCGCCAGTTCGACTGGGCGCGGCTGAAGCCGATGCTGATCGAGACGGCGTCGCTGACCGGGGCGATCATCTTCATCGTCGGCTGCGCCACCGCCATGGCCTGGGGCCTGACGCAGTCCGGCTTCTCCCGCGCGCTGGCCCTGTGGATGGCCGACATCCCCGGCGGCGGCTACGGCTTCCTCGCCATCTCCATCGTCGCCTTCATCATCCTGGGCAGCGTTCTGGAGGGCATCCCCGCCATCGTCCTGTTCGGCCCGCTGCTGTTCCCCATCGCCCGCGACGCCGGGGTGCACGAGGTGCATTACGCGATGGTCGTGATCTTCGCCATGGGCATCGGCCTGTTCGCCCCGCCCTTCGGCGTCGGCTACTACGGCGCCTGCGCCATCAGCAAGGTCAGCCCGGACGAAGGTCTGAAGCACATCTGGGGCTACGTCGCCGCCCTTCTCGTGGGCCTGATCGTGGTCGCCGCCATTCCGTGGATTTCCACCGGCTTCCTTCCCTACTGAAGCCCCGCCGGTCCCCCATAACGATAAAATCAGGAGTTCCTTCATGAGCCGATTCTTCGGCCAGATCCGGCAGGCTGGCTACGTCGTCGACGACATCGAAGCCGCCATGGACTACTGGAGCCGCACCCTGGGCATCGGCCCGTGGTTCTACAACGAGCGGGTTCCGATCAGGAACTACACCTACCGCGGGGAGCGGTACGAGGTTCACAACTCGGTGGCGCTCGCCAACTCCGGCCCGCTCCAGATGGAGCTGATCCAGACCCGCAACGACGCGCCGTCGATGTACCGCGACTTCCTGAAGGCCGGGCGCACCGGTCTCCAGCACGTCGCCTACTGGACCGAGAATTACGACGCCGACCTTGAGCGGCTGACCGGCCAGGGCTTCAAGCCGGTGATGAGCGGCGAGGTCGGCGAGAAGGGGCGCTTCGTCTATTTCGACACCGAGTACCACCCCGGCACGGTGATCGAACTGTCGGAGGTCGCCGGGCCGAAGGGCAAGATGTTCGACCTGATCCGCAACGCCTCCCTCGACTGGGACGGCCGCGATCCGGTCCGGCCCTTCCCCGACCTCAGCCGCCTGTGAGCATCGCCATGCGCTCCGACCGCTTCGAGGCGACCTATCTGATCGAAACCCCGCTGGACCCCGCCAAGGTGGCGGAGGTGATGGCCGGGGAGCAGTCCTGCGGCACCTTCACCCGCGTCCACGGCGAGACGGACGACCTGCGCGCCCGCGCCCGCGCCGTGGTGGAGCGGGTGGAGGAGTTGGAACCCGCCGCCTCCCCCAGCCTGCCGAACACATGGCTGGAGCGGCAGAAGCGGCCCGGACCGTGGCGGCGCGCCCGCGTCACCATCAGCTTCCCCACCGGCAACGTCGGCGCCAACCTGCCGACGCTGGCCGCCACGGTGGCCGGCAACCTGTTCGACCTCGGCGAGGTCACCGGCCTGCGGCTGGACTCCGTGCGTCTGCCCGCCGCGTACCGCAAGGGCTTCGACACGCCGCGGCACGGCGTGGCCGGCACGCGGCGGCTGACCGGGGTGGAGCGCGGGGCGCTGGTCGGCTCCATCATCAAGCCGAACCTCGGCCTGTCGGCGGAGGAAACCGGCGAACTGGTCGGCACGCTCTGCGCCGCTGGGCTGGACTTCATCAAGGACGACGAGATCTGCGCCGATCCGGTCCACGCCCCGCTGGCCCAGCGCGTGCCGGCGGTGATGGACCGGGTGCGCCGCCATCAGGACCGCACCGGCAAGCACGTCATGGTCGCCTTCAACATCAGCGACGAGACGGACGCCATGCGCCGCCACGCCGATCTGGTGGAGCGTGAGGGCGGAAGCTGCGTGATGGTCAGCCTGAACTGGTGTGGCTTCTCCGCCGTGCAGACGCTGCGCCGGCACAGCGGGCTGGTGCTGCACGGGCACCGCAACGGCTTCGGCGCCCTGTCGCGCCACCCCAGCCTGGGCATCGGCTTCGACGCCTACCAGACGCTGTGGCGGCTGGCCGGGGTCGACCACATGCACGTCCACGGCCTTCAGGGCAAGTTCGCCCAGCCCGACGCGGAGGTCATCGAGGGCGCCAAGTCCTGCCTCGCCCCGCTGGCCGAGGGCTGCGACGACGCGGTGATGCCGGCCTTCTCCTCCGGCCAGTGGGCGGGGACCGTTCCCGTCACCTGGGACGCGGTGGGGACGGACGACCTGCTGTTCATGTCCGGCGGCGGCATCATGGCCCATCCGGACGGCCCCGCCGCCGGCGTGACGAGCATCCGTCAGGCCTGGGAGGCGGTGCGCGAGGGCGTCACCCTGCCGGACGCCGCCGCGACTCGGCCGGAGCTGAAACGCGCCCTGGAGTTCTTCGGGGCGAGCAAGTGACGGCGGCGCACCCGCCGCCCCGGCTGGGCTGGTACGGGGACGACTTCACCGGGGCCACCGATACGCTGGCAACGCTGGCGAAGGCCGGGCAACGGGCGCTGCTGCTGCTGGAGATCCCCGACGCGGAGCGGCTGGCCGGGCTCGGCCCGCTGGACGCGCTGGGGATCGCCGGGGCGTCGCGCACCATGGATCCGGAAGCCCTGCGGGCGGAGCTGGAGCCGGTGGGGCGCTTCTTCGCCGGGCTCGGCGTGCCGGTGATGCACTACAAGTGCTGCTCGACTTTCGACAGCGCGCCGCAGGTCGGCAGCATCGGGGCGGCGGTGGCGGCCCTGCGGCCCTTCTTCCCCAACCGCTTCCTGCCGGTGGTGGGCGGCCAGCCGAACATCGGGCGCTACTGCCTGTTCAGCACGCTGTTCGCCGCGGCGGGCACCGGTGGGACCGTCCACCGCATCGACCGCCACCCCACCATGAAGGCCCACCCGGTGACCCCGATGACGGAGGCCGACCTGCGCCTCCACCTCGGCGCGCAGGGGCTGGAGGGGATGGGCGCCCTGCACTACCCGGATTACGGGCTGGACGCCGGAGCGCTGGACGAAAAACTCGACCGGATGGTGGCGGGTGGCGCACCCGCCGTCCTGCTGGACATCGCCCAGCCGGCGGATCTGGCGCCCGTCGGGCGGCTGGTCTGGGAGCGCGCGCAACGCGCCCCCCTGCTGGCGGTCGGGCCGAGCGGCGTGGTCCAGGCGCTGGCCACCCAGTGGGAGCGCGACAACGGGGTCGGCGACGCTCCCCTTGCCCCGGCGGAGGGGCCGGTCTTCGTGCTGGCCGGCAGCCTGTCGCCGGTCACGCGCCGGCAGATCGCCGCGGCGAACTCCTTCCACCGGATGCCGGCGGATGCGGGCGCCCTGTGCCGCGACGCCGCCTACCGCGAGCGGCTGCGGAGCGAGATCGCCGGCCTGCTGGGCCAGGGACGCAACGTGCTGGTGTGGACCGCCCCGGCGGAGGGCGAGACGCCCGACACCGCCCAGTCCTCCGCCATCGCCGACGCCACCGCGGAGTTCGTGGCTTCGGTCGCCCGCGCGGTGCCGCTGCGCCGTATGGGCATCGCCGGGGGCGACACTTCCAGCAAGGCGGTGAAGGCGCTGGGCCTGTGGGGCCTGTCCTACCGGACGGCGCCCAGCCCCGGCGTGACGGTCAGCCTGACCCACAGCGCGCACCCGCCCACCGACGGCGTCGAGCTAATGCTCAAGGGCGGCCAGATGGGATCGGAGGATCTGTTCGAACGGCTGGTCCACGGAGGGTGAGCGTCCTCGCTCCCCTCCGCCCCCACGCGTCAGCAATGGCCCCTAGGTAGTCTTACGTACGCAAAGCCCCTTAGGTACAAGACCGAACTGCACAGGGTACCCCGCAGCGCATAACTTCGGCTCATCGAGCGGTTGCCCCACGGGGACGGGCCGCTTCCACGAACGCCGAGGGGCCCGACATGCACGCTCACACCGCCATCGCCGCCCAGCCGACGCGCGTTCCGCACGGCCATCAGGCCGCCGTGATGGCGATGCCGCGTGTCGCCCCCTCCCGCCCCGCCACTGGCTTCGCCGCCAACGACGCCGACCCGCTGGCCGCCATCGCCCAGTTCCGGGTGTTCGACCGCGAGCAGTCGATCTTTGCCGAGGGCGAGACCGCCGACGCCGTCTTCCGGGTGGTCGACGGCATGATCCGCCTCTACAAGCTGCTGCCGGACGGGCGCCGCCAGATCATCGGCTTCCTCCAGGCCGGCGACATGGTCGGTCTGGCCTTCGCCGACCGCTATCTCTACTCCGCCGAGGCGATCACCGCCTCTACCGTCCAGCGCATCCCGCGCTGCCAGCTCGACGCCCTGCTGGACTCCCAGCCCGCCCTGGCCCGCCGGCTGCTGTCGGTCACCACCTCCGAGCTGGTGGCGGCGCAGGACCAGATGCTGCTGCTGGGCCGCAAGTCGGCGCTGGAGAAGCTGGCCAGTTTCCTGCTGGCGCTGAGCCGCCGGGCCGGTGCGGGCCGGGCCATCGCCCTGCCGATGAGCCGCTGCGACATCGCCGACCATCTCGGCCTGACCACGGAGACCGTGTCCCGCGGTTTCACCAAGCTGAAGACCTCGCGCCTGATCCGCATCCTGGACGGAGGCCGGGTCGAGCTGCTGGACGCCGAGGCCCTGGCCGACCTCGCCGAGTGCGCCTGAAACCAAGCACCCTGATCACCCTCCGCAATCAAGGGAAATCCATTCGACCGGCCGCAACGTACCCCTTACTCCCTTTGCGTTGCACTGTCAGGCCGAACCATGGAGTCCGTTCCCCACATCCTCGTCGCCGAGGATGAACGCCTTGAAGCCCTGGCCCTTGCCGACACGCTGGAAGGCCAGGGGCTGCGCGTCACGCTGACCCACAACGGATTGGAAGCCATCACCGCCCTGGAAAGCAGCCCGGCGTCGTTGCTGATGACCGACCTGCGCATGCCGGTGATGGATGGCAATGAACTGATTCGCCGGACGCGGGCGCGGCGGCCCGTCCTGCCGGTGATCGTCATGACCGCCGACAGCGGCGCCCTCCGGCACCCGGAATCGGACCGGCTGCGCGTCCTGCACAAGCCCTTCAGCTTCCAGGCGGCGATCGGCGCCGTCCGCGCCATGCTCGAACACGCCCGGCCCTTCGGGTAGAGCCCGGGTTCAGTCGTCGTCCTTGGGGGCGGCGTTGCGGGGCGGCGGCTCGATCACCGGACCGACCTTCACGCTGCGGGCGGTCAACGGCACGATGTCGCCGATCGGCATGTAGGAGCCATCGCCCAATTGTTGCGCCGGCTCCCACCGTCCCTCGACCTTGATCCAGCGGTAGACGTTGTTGCTGCTCATGTCGTCACCAGGAAATTTGGAAAGACGAAAGGGGCGGCGTTGCCGCCGCCCCTTCATCCGATACAAGGATCTTCCTTGCGGAAGGCTTACTCGGCCTTGCCGTTGACGGCGTCCTTGAGGGCCTTGCCGGCGGAGAACTTCGGCGCCTTGGAGGCGGCGATCT